>NZ_JAJCKS010000054.1:0-5693 GCF_020558815.1 Blautia sp. 210820-DFI.6.14 | reverse complement strand
GATACCTCCTGCCGTTTTTCTTAATCATATACCTTTTAAAAGATATATACAAACTTGAATTTCCATTTTACCGTACCTATGATTTCTCATCAAAGAGGCTGCATCATTTCAAGGATGATGCCATCCGGATCCCTGAAATAAAAAGCTCTGCTTTCTCCAAATCCATCTGCCCTGAAATCAAAATACTGTGGTTCAGACAAGCATTCTACATGATTTTCTATAAGGGTTTGGTAAACAGAATCAATGTCATCCGTGTAGAAGCACACTTCTGAGATAGATGTTGTAAACAAATCCGATTGTGCTTTATGAATTTCGCTGTCTACAAACTGAATCAGTTCGACTGGCGGTGCTTCAATAACCTTAGAACCATTCAAATAAGCAACCCTTGCTTTACAATTTTCCTTACGAAACATTTTATCTGTTTCTTCTCCCTTCATAAAGATTTCGCCTTGAAACTCAAGTCCAAGAATATCTCTATAGAACGCAATAGAGCGATCCAAATCAGAAACCGTTAGTCCTACATGATAAATTCTACCAACCATCTTTATATCCTCCTGATGAAATTTTCGATTTTCTATTCTCTCACAAACAAACTGGAAATTAGCTATTTCGTTGCAACAATACTTATCCAATGATTTTTTGTATTTGAATACGTTTTTATCTCTGTAAAACCTGCTTCTTTCAAAGAAGCAATGAGTTGATCAGATGTGTAAATCTTCATACCATCAATCAACTTTGTCCATTTTTCATCTGCGGCATTCGTTCCGTCAGATTCGTTACAAATCAGGAATGTCCCTCCGCTTTTCAGAACTCGATTTACCTCAAAAAAACATTTTTCCAATCCCGGCCAGAAGTAAACTGTCTCAAAAGCAGAAACATAATCAAAAACCGCATCAGGAAAAGGGATAGCAGATACATTCCCTTGAACCACGCAACATTTCCCTTGTTTAATGGCGGTGGCGTTCAGTTTTTGAGATTCTGCCACACTGACCTCCGAATAATCCATTCCTGTCACATGTCCATTTCCGCATTTGCCCAACCAGGCTACAATATTTGCACCGCCTCCGCAACCAACATCCAGTACCGCAGCGTCCGGATTCACTGAGATATTTGAGAATCCCCATTGTGATAACTTGGTGTGACCGATGTTCATCATCTTCGTCATCAATTTTCCGCCGAAGCCTTGTGGCTTACGAGTATTTTCAAAGAAGTTCATTGCATTATTCCTCCTCTTTAAATACCGATTTGCACTTCAAATCGTTTTCTTTATTCTATCATAGCATCCATTATTCCGCCATCATTCTTTCGAACCAGGTATCCATGACAATGATAAACTGGCCTGCTCCTGGCAATTCTTGCAGCATTTCGTCAAGAGTTTTCTGTTTCACATATTTCTGCACATACACCCAACAGGCAACGCTACTGGCTTCTGATACAATGTCAGCTATGGTTTTGCGCATAAGCTCTTCAAATTCAGCAATTTCTTCTTTTGGGACAACATCATACAGTGTTGGTGCCCGATGACTTAATTTTACGCCATTTTCATTTGCATCTTTAAGCAAATTCTTAACTTTTTCTCTTGAATTCTCCGGTACTTTCATGTACTCCCACATAAATGCTACCACATCGGACGGTGTGTCTTTTTTTAGTGGTGGTAACTGAATATAATCATTGTTTTTGCTCATTTTCATATCCTCCTCACGATATAATAAAATCAATAATACGTTCTCTTGTCATGTCCAGTACAGCATCTACGAACACTCCTGCAAACAGGATCAGATACAGAATAACACTCAGCGAAAACAGAAATGCAACCTGTACCCAATCATGGTAACAATATGCAGTCGCTATAATCAACAAAGTGAATATAAATCCAAGGATCCCTCTAACAACCGCATAAGTCTGTACTGTCATTTTTACTGCCAGGCCGATCACAAAAAGGATCAGCCATACCGGCAGTAACAACATCTTCCCAGCAAGTTTTAAAATAAACATGTGCACCTCCTATCTTACCAGTCCTGGCATATCATGGTTCACCTCTGCCTGATAATACCCGTTCATCGTAGACGGTGCATTAAACAGAGCTGCTAATAAATATTTCTTGATGTTCTTCACCTTTGTGGTGTTACCACTCATACAGTGTAAGACATACTCAATATGTGAATAGGTCAGCATCAGAAATTTTTTCTTCACCAGTGATGCCGGATACCAGTTGCTGGCAATCAAGATCTTGTCATTTTTACACATCACAGTCTCTACGATCAGGTTCACGATTTCATCTACCTGTCGCATATCGTCATGATGGGTTACTTCCAGTGATTCATAATCAATGGTCTCTTTGACAAGGTTTTCATAAGCCTGACAATCCTCAGAGCGATTATCGCTATCAAATCTTTTCTCATCCACAGATATGATATGATTAGATTTATTATCATTCATTTCAGTATCACTAAGATTAGTATTATTAGGGTTTGAAATGTAAACTTCTTGAAGTTTGTTTTCGGGACTTCTAGAAGTTTGATTTTGGGACTTCATGAAGTTTAAATTGTAAACTTCTGCAGGCTCTTCATTTTCCACAGAAGTTTGTTTTTTAAACTTCTCTAATTCCTCTCCAAATTTTTTCTCATCTGTTTTCTCAGGCATAAAGGTTTTTACGTAGATAACATTCACCTTTCCAAATCCCTGCCTGCGTTTCTCAATCAGACCAATTCCTGTTTCGTCATCCAGTTCTCTCATGGATTTGATGGCTTTATTTCTGCCACAGTTCAGTAATTCCATGATATCTTCGATGGAAAAGTAGATATATGCTCTGTTTTTGTCGTCAAACCACTGATTTTTGATGGAAAGAGACATTCGATCCAACATCAGTCCATATAAAATTTTAGCATCGCTTGATAAATCTTTAAAATAGCTGTCTGTAAATAATGCTTTTGGTATGCGGTAGAAGCTGAACTGATCAGCTTCGGTACCGTAAAAATAATTAAATGTCATTTTTTTCTCCATAATTTCCTCCTTTCGTTTTCTGCTAAGAAGTCCTCTTTTTAAACTTCTTTGACTTTGTTTTCTTAGCTTTTTCTATCCTTAACAGGACTGTTCCTGCATCCATTTTTCTAATAATGATTCAATCACCTGCTCCATATCTTTGGCTGTATAATCATCCGGAAAGTACTTTGTCAGTTTCTTTTCTGAGAAAGTGAGAGACCGGGATACTTTCTTTGCCATCACACAGTTATTGAAAATCGATAACATCTGAATCTGATTAATTGGTCCATCATTCAGTTGATTTCTAAGTGCTGCAATCTGTTTGGGCTTGATAAATCCAGTGTCGCTGATATATTCGTAAATCCATTCCTGTACTTCCTTATCGATGTAGGAGATATCGACGGCAACCGTGAACTGAAGCTTTTTGTTATCTACCAGTTCAAGAAGTTCCGGTATCAATTCTGTCAGACGGATGTAACGCTGAATCTGTTTAGAACTTTCTCCAACTTGCTCTGCTAATACATCCCTAGATACAGTTCCTATTAAATTCTGGTCATTTTGGCCAGAATTACTTTTTGGTCTTCCTGCTTGTCTTTTCATAGCTGCTAATTTCATTTTATAAGCAAAGGCTTTCTCACTCGGCAACAGTTCCTCTCGCTGAATGTTAGCGTCCACCATAGCCACAATGGCATCATCATCTGATAATTCTCTTACGATTGCCGGAATTGTCGTCAGTCCTGCCAGCTGTGCTGCATGCATTCTTCTGTGACCGGATACCATTTCATATTCTTCATTTTCATCCATGCGAAGCAGTACCGGTGTCAGCACTCCATTGATCCTTACACTTTCAACCAGATCCTGCATCTTTTCATCATCCAGCACCTTGAACGGATGATTTTTAAACGGATGGATCTTACTGATCTCTATCTCCATTGCAGATTCTTCATTTACCACACCAAGCAGTTCATCAATACTTGCCAGTTTGATCTTTTCGCCACTTCTATTTTTCATTCTTCAAAACCTCCTGTGTTAAGTTCATATATGCTTCGGCAACCTTTCCTTTTGGACAGTGCATGTAGATACTTTTTCCCTCTGCACTGGTCTCAGCAGCTTTTACGGACATCGGGATTACATTTTCAAATACTTCAATCTGGCTTCCGTAGGTTGTATGTACTCTTGATGCAATGTCCCTTGCATAATTGGTTCTGAAATCTACCATAGTCAGGAGAATACCCTCAATCGCCAGTTTCCGGTTCAGTCTTTTCTTTACTGTAAGAATAGTCTTGATCAGCTGTTGAAGTCCTTTAACAGGCAGATATGCGGCCTGTACTGGTATCAGAACTGAGTCAGAAGAAACCAATGCATTGATTGTCATCATACCAAGACTCGGCATACAGTCGATCAGGATATAATCGTATCGGGATCTTATCGCATCGATATATTCTTTCATGATCATTTCTCTGCTCATAACATTTCCCATCGTTACTTCCAATGCGGAAAGCTCAATATTTGCCGGGAGAAGATCTACATTTTCCTGGTGATGTAAGATACCATCTTCCAAGGAGATTTCTTCTTCATTGATGACATCCATCATGATCGTTGCCAGTGTGATTCGAAGATCATCCGGCTCCTCATATCCAAGACTTGCTGTTAAACTTCCCTGTGGATCCGCGTCAATCAGCAACACTTTCTTACCTTCTCTTGCCAGTCCAATGCCTACATTTACGGTTGTGGTGGTCTTTCCAACGCCGCCTTTCTGGTTTACTACGGATATAACTTTACACATGATTTCTTCCTCCTTTAACTTTCCCATGATTCTTTTTTCCATAATTTCAACAGTGCCAGTATTTCCCGCTTCATCATTGCCGGTGTATAGGAATTCGGAAAATACTTATGTAGCTGTTCGTTTGTGAAAGCCACTCTTGTGATTTCACCCTTTTTAACCTCACACATGATTTCTTCCATCTTTTCCAGTGACAACTGCTTTTCTTTACTCAGTTGCCGGATCCTCTGGGCCTGTGAGAGTGATGGGATTGCCTGTGCATACTCCATTGCTACAAGCAGTTCTCTTTGTTCTTTTTCACTTAATGCAGCTATCTCTACAGCCGGACAAAAAGAAATGATCTCATCATCCAGTTTCTGCAGCATTTCCGGTATCAGTTTTGTCAGTGAGATATAACGCTGCACTTGTTTTGGGCTATCACCACAATCTTCACTGATGATTTCTATTGCCCGCTTTCTTGGTGTTTTGTGGTCAACTTGGCTCTTTTTTCGACCACTTTTTCTTTTCAATACGTCATTCTTCAGTTTGTAAGCAAAAGCTTTTTCACTGTAGCTGATCCGTTCTCTGTGAAGATTGGAATCTACCATGCTCAAGATGGAATCATCTTCACTTAATACCCGGATGATTACCGGTACTTTACGGTATCCCAGTTTCTCCGCAGCATGTTTTCTTCTGTGACCGGATATGATCTCATAGTATCCATCCGGTACTGGTCTGACGATTAACGGATTTAAAATTCCATACTTCTCAATGCTTTCCTGCAAAAGAAACATTTCCTTATCATCTTTTACCTGAAACGGGTGCTCTTTGAACGGACGAAGACGCTCAATTTCAATTTCTATGATTCTTTCTTCGTTTTCTCCTGATTGTCTATTTGGTTCAGTCATCTTGACTCCTTTCCTCCAGGATTCAGGAAATAAAAAATGCC
>NZ_JAJCKS010000053.1:0-5773 GCF_020558815.1 Blautia sp. 210820-DFI.6.14 | reverse complement strand
CAACGATAATGACATCCTCGATCAGAATGAACTAGAGGATGCTCTGAAGGATCAAGTTGCTCAATAGCTTTTTGAAGCATGGTATTTGCAAGTTCGGAGTTTGGGGAAGTGCCAATTGTCCAGGAAACAACCATTCCATCAAAACAATCTATAATAGGGGACAGATAGATTTTGCCTGCTGGGATATGAAACTCTGTTATATCTGTAAGCCATTTTTCGTTTGGTTTTGTAGCTGAAAAATCACGTTTTATTATGTTATCAACTTCAGGAGTGATCTCCCCCTTATAAGAGTTATATTTTCTTTTTCTTGCTGCTTTAACGATTAATTGTTCCTCGTTCATTATACGACGGACTATTTTTTCAGAAACAATAATACCATCTTTTTTTAACAGACAATGTATGCGACGATAGCCATATATTTCTTTATTACATATAAAGAGCTCTTTTATTTGTTGGCGTAATTCTTTATATTTGTCTTTGCTCTTTATGCATTGTACCTGATAACAGTAGCTACTTTTAGAAAGCTTTAAAACAGGTAGCAGTTCATTTAATTTATATTTATTACGTAGGGCATCAATCAAGAAAACTTTTTCACGATTAGTCAATTGATCAAGATTGATGCCCTCCTCTTTTTTTAAGATATCGCCTGCCTTTTCGAGAACGTCACGCTCTAATTGAAGTTTATATACATCGTTTTCGAGACGTTTGACTTTAGCTTCCAGTTCTGCTTTCTCACGTATTAATTGTTCGATGCTTTTATCTTCAGCAGGAGGTTGGATCATTTTCAAAGTTCTCCCTTCACCAAGTAGTTCTTTTCTCCAAATAGAAACAGCAGATGGAGTAACACCATATATTTCGGCTATCTGTGCTATCTTTAAGTTACCTTTGCATGATTCCATTACTGCTTGTATTTTTTCTTCTTGGGAACATCTTACATGAGGTTTAAAAGATTTACAACGTCTATTACCTTCCTCTGGAAAAAGTTCTTTAACCCATTGCATAAGAAGAGGTCTGCTTGGGTATCCAAGTGCTTTTACCGTCTGCAATACATTTCGGTCACGAGCAAAGTAATAATCAACAGCGTCTCTCTTTTCCCTGTCAGAAAATTTACTGACCTTTTTGCGCCCCTTATGAAGATCATTCGACTCTGAATACTCTCTATACCAACGCTTGAGATTTGATGCATCAGGGTAACCTAATTTACTAACTGTGTATGCTGCATTATATCCACAGTTGATATAAAACTTTACAGCACGGATGCGTTCTTCGTAAGAATACATATGAACCTCCTAACTTTTAGTTGGTCCAAGATTTTGTCCGCATCTCCAACGCAGACATAGGGGTTGCATTTACCTCTGCAATCATACTAACATGAACTTACTCTCAGGCTCCAACATGAAAGGAGTTTCTATTTATGGTCAACTGATACTTTCTTTATTATTTATTAGGTGGTGTATAATTTTCCTCAAAAAATTTCAAATTATTAGAATTAAGGCTGACAGTCCTCTCACACGACTGTCAGCCTTAAATTCATCCAGACATATTCAATTTCATTATTACCTTATTTCGTCAGAACCCGATAATTTTCTTTCTTATCATAATCTTTATGGATTCCATCATCTTCATACAGAGTATAGCTGCTGCCTTCATATCCGATAAGCTGCATATTCTCTGTATCAATATCCTTCACGCACTCTGCTGCTTCTGCAACCGGGATGCATTTGCCGCTTCGAATGAAAAGAGGTACTTCATTGAGGGCAACATCCACATAATGGACTCCTTTTGCGAGGACTTCTTCGAAAATGCTTCCATCCGGCATGAACTTGATAAATTTCATTTCTTCTGGCAGGTAAACGTAACGGCCTCTTGCGTTCTGCTCATAAACCGGTGCGATCATGATCTCGTTGCCAAGCATCAGCTGGTCTTCGACGCGGATTGCCATCTTATCATCCGGATAAACGAAGCCAAGCGGTTTAAAGTACATATCGTCATTCAACGCAGCTTTCATGTATTCACTGTAAAGATACGGCACAAGGCGATATCTGGCGTTAATGACGCTGCGGAAATCTTCGATGTTTTCGAACTGGTAACATTCCTGTTCTCTTGTTCCTTCTGCCGCATGATCACGCATCAGAGGTGTAAACACACCGAGTGCAAGGAAACGGAGCAGAAGATCTCTGGTCGTGTCGTCACCAAATCCACCAAGGTCTGCGCCTGTGTACATAAATCCACACATATTCAGAGATGGAAGCATCTTCAGATTTAAAAGAATGTGTGACCACCAGGATTTATTGTCTCCCATCCAGATTCCTCCGTAACGATGCATTCCAATATAAGAAGATCTGGAAAACATCAGGAAACGTTTTTCCGGATCAATGCGTTCGAATGCTTCTCCGGCTGCTCTTGTCATGTTATAACCAAAAAGATTATGCACTTTGTCGTGGCGGATTTTCTTACCATTTACATTGTGATAGAATCTTTTGTAATCCTCCGGACTGTTAGCAATATCTTTCATCTTTGCCTGCATAGCCCACGGATGGATCTTGCCTTCGGTGTCTTTTGCAAACTCTCCGGCGAATTCTTTTGCTTCTGCAAGGCCTTCTGAAGAATAAAAGATTGCAGGCTCGTTCATGTCATTCCAGAATCCTTCGATTCCCTGATCGATCAGGAAACGATATTTATCTCCAAACCATTTCCGGGCTTCTGGATTCAGCATATCCGGAAAATGGGTATCTCCAGGCCATACAGCTGCAACAAAATCACTGCCGTCTTCTCTTTTACAGAAGTAGTTATTTTTTACACCTTCCTCGTAAACCTCGTAGCCTTTTTCCACCTTGACACCGGCATCAATGATCGGGATCAGGCGAAGCTCCTGGTCTTTCATTTCCTTTACAAATTCAGGGAAATCAGGAAAGTTTTTTTCATTGACTGTGAAGTCTTTAAAGTCCTGCATATAATCAATATCCATGTAGATCATGTCGATCGGGATATGATTCTCGCGATATCCTTTTGCCACTGCACGGAAGTCTTCTTTTGTTGTATAACCCCAGCGGCTCTGTCCAAAACCGAAAGCGAACTTCGGCGGAATGTAGCTGCGGCCGATCACACGACGGAACTGTTTTACGATGTCGTAAGCATTTTCTCCTTCGATGACATAGATATCCAGATCTGCATTTTCGCAGGATACCTGGAGTGTGTCCATTCTGGTATATCCAATATCAAAGGTCAGTTTTGACGGATAGTCAAAAAACAGTCCAAAAGTAGTTTTGCCGCTCACGACAATAAAATTGTGAGCTCCATACAGAGAACGCTTGCCCTCTGTATGAATTGCATCATCTGTACAGTTGCTGATATAGCAGTAACCTCTCTTATTGATTCCACGGTTGGATTCGCCCAGACCATAGACAATATCATCTTTGTCCATGATATAGGTAAAAGCAAATCCCTCATTCTGGCTGATCTCTCCATATGGAAAAGCGCCCTCAGCTATTTCGATTTTTTCGGTCAGTGCCTCCGTATCAAACGGAGTTCCATATCTGTATTTTCTAATCATCTCTGTGCTACCTCTTATTTTTTATAAAGTACAAATGCTTCATATGGTTTCAATACAATTCTACCTTCAAATACAGTTCTGTCAAGATTTGTGATCAGACATTCTGCTCCTTTGAATTCTTCCGGAATCTCCATCCCTGCATTTTTGTCACTGAAATTGCAGACTGTCAGAAGTTTTTCCTGTTTCTGTCTTCTAATATATGCAAAAATCTGCTCATCATCACGATAAATCGGTTCAAACTCACCATAAACAATAATGTCTTTTTCTTTACGCAGACGGATCAGTTTCTGATAGTAATGGAAAATAGAGTTCGGATCTTCAAGCTGCTGTGCCGCATTGATCTCTTTGTAGTTCGGATTCACTTTGATCCAGGACTCGCCATCTGTAAATCCAGCCTGTGCTGAATCATCCCACTGCATTGGAGTCCGGGCATTATCACGGCTTCTCAGCATCAGGCATTTCATCATGTATTCCGGAGTCATAAGTCCTGCTTCCGTAAGCTCTGTAAAGAAATTGATGCTCTCAATATCACGATAATCTTCCAGTTTGTCGAAGTAAACGTTTGTCATTCCAAGTTCTTCGCCCTGATATACATATGGTGTTCCCTGCATCATGTGAAGACAGGTTGCAAGCATTTTTGCAGAAGTTTCTCTGTATGCCGGATTATCATTTCCAAAACGGCTGACACTTCTCGGCTGATCATGGTTTCCAAGAAACAGGCTGTTCCATGCTTTGCCCTGAAGTTCTTCCTGCCATTTGATCATGATACGTTTGAACTCTTTGAAATCATATTTTTCAGTTGTCCACTTACCATAATCACCGCTTCCATTATCCACATGCTCAAACTGAAATACCATATTCAGTTCTTTTCCGGCTTCTCCCGCATATTTCTGTGCCTCTTCAATTGTTACTCCTGAGGTTTCACCAACTGTCATGATATCATATTTTGAAAGAACTTCTCTGTTCATTTCCTGCAGAAATTCATGAATTCTCGGACCATGTACGCAATATGGTCCAAAATCACCATAGAGGCTGTTATTCATTTCTCCATCCGGGAAAGTCTGGTCTTTGGAGATCATACTGATAACATCCATACGGAAACCGTCGATTCCTTTTTCACACCAGAATGTCATCATATCATAAACTTCCTGGCGTACTTTCTCGTTTTCCCAGTTGAGATCCGGCTGTTTCTTTGAGAACAGATGCAGGTAATACATCTGGGTCTGAGAATCATATTCCCATGCAGATCCACCGAATACACCGCCCCAGTTGTTTGGTTCTTTTCCGTTTACAGGATCTTTCCAGATATAATAGTCACGATATGGATTATCTTTTGACTTTCGGCTTTCAATAAACCAGTTATGTTCATCCGATGTATGGTTGACTACGAGATCCATCAGGATTCTGATATCTCTTTTGTGAGCTTCTGACAAAAGTTCTTCGTAGTCCTCCATAGTTCCATATTCTTTATAAATTCTGCGGTAATCAGAAATATCATAACCATTATCATCCTGAGGAGATTCCAGCATCGGAGATATCCATAACACATTTACGCCAAGCTCTTTGAGATAATCAAGCTTCTGTATGATTCCTCTGATATCGCCCACGCCGTCTCCGTTGCTGTCCTTAAAACTTTTAGGATATATCTGATATACTACACTTTCTTTCCACCATTTTTTCTCCATGTTATTAATCATCTCCTGTTTATTATTTTGTTAACGAAACCTGCGAATTACTCCGCAGGTTTCATTTATTACTTGACTGCTCCGGCAACAACACCGTTCATGATCCATTTCTGGCAGAAAAGATATACAAGCAGTACAGGAATAAGTACCAGCAGATAAGAAGCAAATGCCAGGTTATAATCTACAGAGAACTGTTTTTTGAAAACATACTGTGCAAGCTGTAAAGTCTGCTGGCTCTCATCGCTTAATAATACCAACGGCATGGTAAAGTCATTCCAGTTCCACATAAATGAAAGGATTGCCACTGTTGCTGTACAGCACCATTGATTTGGGAAATATCACCCCGGACACGTCTGTCCTGTTCCCTTTCGGTGACTTTATCATAAACCCTGCATCTCAGTAAAATCAATAGGTTTCTCGCGAAACTTAAAATCTTAACAAAATTTTAATTCTGTTTTTATGCATATTAAACAAAAAAAGAAGGGGCTGTCGCTTTAACGATTAATAAATCGTGAAGCGGCAGCTTCATTTTTGT
>NZ_JAJCKS010000052.1:0-6570 GCF_020558815.1 Blautia sp. 210820-DFI.6.14 | reverse complement strand
ACACTTGAAAAATGCGAACATAAAAATAGTTTCATCAATATTCTCCTTTATAAATCCCGATTGAGATTTCACCTGTTTTAAGAGATTTAATAACTGTTATATTTTGTTATTAAATTCTCCGCAAACTCTTTAAAACACTGAATTTATCACTGGTGAACTTTCCCTTATTGTTTCCCTTGTGTTATATTGTCCCACCAGTGTTTACGAACTCTGATAAGGGCAAATACAAGGGCAAGAAAATCCTATAAAACAGTATAACACAAAATAAAAGTGACATGGTGAACTGATTGAAATGCTTCTGATTTTTGCAACAAATGATTGATTTAACGATAAGGAGATTTGATACGATGAGAACAATATTTGCAGAATACAATCCCAACCGTTGCTAATACAGAAAGTAAGCCCGCTGCTGCGAGAATTATCTGCAACTGCCCCAGATTGATGTTTGGCAGGTTACAGTCAGGTAACGCTGGAAAAAACTAATTCCTGAATTTGATTCTTTTTTCATGATATCTGCTCTCCTTAAATTATTTACAACAATCCCCGTCACCGCATCCAAGGCAAGTAAGGGATTCTATAAAGTGTTTGTAATTCATCAATGTCTCACAATTCAAAGAATAGTGATGCCATTTTCCTTCCTTACGATCATTCACAAGGCCGCATCCTACCAATATCTTCATATGATGGGATAAAGTTGGCTGGGTAATTTCAAATCTTTCCAAAAGTTTACACCCGCACTTTTCTCCATCCGACAACATCTGTACAATTTCCAGCCGGTTCGCATCGCCCAAAGCCTTGCATATCAAAGCCACATCCATTGCATTCATATTGACACCTCACATTGATCATTGTCTATGTTCAATATAATATATACATAGATATTTGTCAATGTATGTATTTTAAAAAAGAGAATCAAGTTTTTGATTCTCTTCATACATTCATTATAGCTTTTATCATCCATTTTATTTGCCCCAAACAGCCGCTGCATTCGACCTTACAAGCAGTTCTTCCACAGGCAGACCAATCGGACAAATATCATGACAAGATAACGACTTCCCGCATCCCTCAAAATATTTCTTCTTATATTCAGCAGAAATCTCATTCAAATGAGTGCTTTCCTGTTCTTCATTCAGAATCCGAAATGCGTTGACTGCAGCAACAGCGCCTGCGAAAGTCCCATTTGCAGAGAAGTTAGGACACACTTCAAGGCAGCAGCCACACATCAGACAGCGTGCCGACTGGTATCTCGGTTCATGTGTCCACGGATTCATATAAGCTTCACTTTCAAGCCAAAGATTCAGTTTTTTCAAATTTTCAAACAGAATTGACCGGTCAACGATCAAATCTCTTACAAGCGGAAATTTGCTTAAAGGTTCCAAGGTAATTGTAGAACCTTTTAACGTATGTAGAAATGTAGAGCATGCCAGCCTCGGACGTTCGTTAATCAGCATGGCGCAAGCCCCACATTTTCGCACCATACAGCTACATTCCCAGCTGATGGGAGTAACTATATTCCCTGAGTTATCTTTCAAAGGGGTTCTACTGTTCAATTCCTTTAGAACAGTGGCAACAGAGCTGTTTCTGCTTCCGTCAAACTCAAATTCCTGCCAATAACTGTCTGCTTTCTGACTCTCCTGCCGCCTGATTCTTATTTTATATACCAAGTGAATCACCGCCTTTCTGGAACAGGTACAAAGGAAATCTGTATCTGCTTTCCATCAAATCTGGCTACCGTTGTTTTAAGATAATCATCGTCATTGCTCTTCGGATAATCCTCCCGCCAGTGTGCACCACGGCTTTCTTTTCTTGCAAGAGCACTCTTTAGAACTGCCATGCCAAGCAATGGAAGATTTCCTGTCAGCGCTTGTACCGTTTGAATCCCATTTAACAACGTATTCTCATTTCTGACAACGCCCATAGTCTCCTGCATCACTTTGTTTAATTGCTTTATTTCTGAAATTTGGGACGCTGGTGGAAAATCTATCTGTGTCGCACAAGATAGATCTACTACATCTGCCTGTTCGCATGCTGATTTTGCCGCAACACGTCCTCCGTATAACGCTCCTAACAGAGAATTTCCACCAAGACGGTTGGCACCATGATATTGGGCACAGCATTCTCCGGCAGCGCAAAGATTCTGAATCGGCGTTCTGTGCTGCTCATCCACCAGAATGCCTCCCATAAAATAGTGAATTCCCGGTAAAACAGACACCGGTTCCTTTCGTATATCTTTATGCAGATAGGTCATACAATCGTCTGCCAGACCAGATAGCTTATTTGAAATAATCTCCTCCGATATTTCCGTCATGTCAAGAAATACCTCTGATTCATGGCTGACCTTCCATATCTCTCTGGCGGTAATATCTCGTGGCATCAGATTTCCAAGCTCCGGGTATTTTTCCTCCATGAAATACCATTGTTTTCCATCTTTCATGGCAAACAACCTGCCACCTTCCCCTCTGGCCGCCTCGCTGATGAGCATGCGTTTTCCACCACATTTCACAGTTGTCGGATGATACTGGATCATCTCGCCATTTGCCAGAGGAACACCAAGCCGGAACAATTCTGCGGTGACTTCTCCTGTATTGCTCAGCGAACCCGTTGTATTTCCAAACAATCCGTGCATACCACCGGTGGCAACAATAACCGCATCCCCCGGTAATTCCACAGTCTCCTGACTGTATTCATCCCTGATTACGCAGCCACAACAAATATTGCCACACAGACGAAGTGTTAGGAAAGAATGATGGCTGAACCGTTCTACCATACCAGATGCTTCTTTCCTGCGAACAGCGTCTATCATAGCTGTCATGATCTGCTTCCCGGTATCGCTCTGTGCAAAAGCAGTCCGTTTCTTTTTCTGCCCGCCAAAATTTCGCAGATCCACATCATCATAGCCACTCATGTTAAATTTAACTCCAAGTTTTAGCAGCCAGTGCACCAGCTCCGGTGCTGCCTGTGTCATTCCCCAAACTGCATTTGGATCTGCCAGACCACATGCTGCCTTTATTGTATCTGTAAAATGTTCTTCGGGACTGTCGTTTTCATCTTTTGTATTCAAAACTGCGTTGATACCGCCCTCCGCCATAACAGACTGTGCCCGCTCTGACGGAAGGGAGGAAACCAGTTTTACATTGCATCCATTTTCCGCTGCCTGCAAAGCCGCTGAAAGTCCTGCCAGTCCAGCACCTATAATAATAATTGTCTTACTCATAGATATTGCCACCCAATATAATAGAAAATAACTGCGCCCGCTATAAACAGAAGGAGCACCGAAAGAATCAAATAAATATCACCCCTTCGTTCTTTATAACTGATGATTCCCAGCGATACGAGCAATGGGCGGATATTGATAAAAATATGAACAAAGATTGCCGCCACGAACAAAAGCTGAGTTACCATCTTTACCGTTGTAAAAGGGAACAAAATATATGTCCCATTCTGCACCTTTCCAAACAAGCCAATATGGAAGAACAGCAGGATCAGTATTGCCAGCCCACTGGCTCGTCTCGCCCAGAATATGGCGTTCTGTTTCAGATACATTTTTCCGGATTGCTTCACTGTCTGTAAACTCTGAACTGTCAGGATGACACCAATCACCGTATGCACAACAAGAATACCAACACCAATCCATGCAAGAAGTTTCCCTGCACTACTTCCAACTCCGTTCAGCATAAAGCTTCCCATGATTCCATGAATCATAAAAATGAGAAGCATTAAAACAGACAAAATCGTATTCCATTTTCTCATAAATTCCCGCTCACCTCATTTCTTCGCTGTCCATGATCATATAGTCCATCTGTGATAACGTTGTAACGTCAATAAAATCATCCGATGCCAGGAATACATCATACTTTCCACTTACCACTCTTGATAGCATCATTGTGTTACTGTACTCTTTCAGATCTACGGAAAAACCGGCCTGTTTCAATCTGTCACAGAGTTTCTTAGCATAACTGACAAGCAGATAATCCGTCTCAGATACATATAACCGAAAACTAATGTCCGTTTTCATGAGATCTGTTTCATTTGTTTCCGAATCGTCCAGTGCCAATTCTTTTAATTTATTCCGGGTGTTCTCGTTGTCGAGACCATCTGACATCATATTAATACCGAGAACATAAGAGCCTTCCAACTGTGCGGAGGCTTGAGCCGCCTTTTTTGACTTCGGTGTTGCTCCTGTGACTGCATCAATCATAGAAGGCGGTGAATGTAAAATGGCACCAAAACCTACAAGAAAAACAATCGTAACAACTAACAGAATCAGTTTTCGTTTCACATTCCCACCTCATTTCCTATTCTTTCAAAATTCTCATTGCGTTCAAAACAGCAATTATGGTAACGCCTACATCACCAAATACAGCTTCCCACATTCCCGCAATACCAAGAGCGCCAAGAATCAGGAACACACTTTTAATCCCAAGAGCAATCACTATATTCTGCATGACAATCTGTTTTGTCGCTTTTGCTACTTCAATCGCGTCCACCAGCTTAGACGGTTCATCTGTCATCAGAACTACATCTGCTGCTTCAATGGCCGCATCCGAACCAAGCCCACCCATTGCAATACCAACATCTGCACGGGCAAGGACAGGAGCGTCATTGATACCATCACCAACAAAAGCCAATTTGCTTCCCGGTCTCTTTTTACTATCTAAAAGCTCAACCTTTTCCACTTTTTGGTCAGGAAGCAGCTGTGCATAATATTCATCCAACTGCAATTCTTCTGCAACGGACTTCCCAATTTTTTCATCATCACCGGTAAGCATGACTGTTTTTTCCACGCCGATATGTTTCAGGTCAGAAATTGCTTTTTTACTGTCCGGCTTCACTTCATCTGTTATCAAAATACATCCTGCATATTGACCATCTACCGCCAAATAAACTTTTGTACCTGCGTTTTCACAGGTTGTGTACTCTATACATTCTGTATCCATAAGTTTCGTATTGCCAGCAAAAACTTTCTTTTCCCCTGCCATTACACTGATTCCATATCCTGAAATTTCCTTATAATCAGAAATCACTGACTGATCAATTTCTTTTCCATAAGCAGCAAGAATGGATTTTGCAATAGGATGGTTAGAAAAACTCTCTGCCTCTGCCGCATACTCCAGAACCTGTTCTTTTGAAAATCCATTTGCAGGCAAAATATCCGTCACATTGAAAACACCTTTTGTAAGTGTTCCGGTTTTATCGAACACAATAGCGCTGACATTATTAAGTGCCTCTAAATAATTGCTTCCTTTTACAAGAACACCTCGTTTAGATGCTGCACCAATGCCGCCGAAGAAAGTCAGCGGGATTGAAATAACCAATGCACATGGACAAGATACCACAAGGAAAACAAATCCTCTGCGAATCCACTCTGTCCAGCCTCCGCCAAGAATGATCGGTGGCAGAATCGCCAGAAAAGCTGCTAAGATTACAACCACAGGTGTATAATAACGTGCAAATGTAGTAATAAAATTTTCTGTTGGTGCTTTTCGGCTTGACGCATTTTCCACAAGATCAATAATCTTTGAAGCCGTAGATTCACCAAATGCTTTTGTTGTCTTAATCATTAAGACACCCGTCTGATTCATACAACCGGAAAGTGCTTCGTCTCCTTTATGAACACTTCTCGGAACTGATTCTCCTGTTAAGGCGCTTGTATCCAGCATAGAATCTCCATCCAATACCACACCGTCTAATGGAATTTTTTCACCAGGCTTTACAATAATAATCTCACCAATGGAGACATTTTCTGGAGATATGGTAATCAATTCCCCATTTCTTCTTACTGTAGCAGAATCTGGACGTATATCCATTAAGTCTGATATAGATTTTCTGGAACGCTTAACAGCCAATGACTGAAAAAATTCACCTACCTGATAGAATAGCATAACAGCAACTGCTTCTGGATATTCACCAATGACAAAAGCCCCAATCGTAGAAACACTCATCAAAAAATGTTCATCAAATACACGCCCCTTTGAAATGTTCCTCACAGCCTGCCATACAACATCTCCACCAAGAATAACATAAGAAACAATGAGAAAAGCTAACTCGATAGGCAGTGGCACTTTCGCAAAAACAGTCAATGCCATACCAATGGCATAGATTGCTGCACCAGTCGCTAAACGAACTGTCAACTTCTTATCCTCATTGTTATAGGATTCATTGGTCTCCTGCTTTTTTTCCGGTATATAAGATTCCTGTACAATTTCAGAAACTTCCACATCTGGCTCATGGCTATGAACAATTGTTTCAATCTGACTGGCTATCGTATCTGCGGCTGTCTGAGCAACATTGATTGTAAGCGTCTGCTTCATCAGATTTACCACTGAGGATTGCACTCCATCCAACTCTCCGACTTCTTTTTCAATTTTTGCGGAACAATTCGGACAGTCCAACCCTTTTAACGAATAACTCTTTGTAACATTCATAACGGTTTCTTCCTGAACTTCCACATCTGGCTCATGGCTATGAACAATCGTTTCAATCTGACTGGCTATCGTATCTGCGGCTGTCTGAGTAACATTGATTGTAAGCGTCTGCTTCATCAGATTTACCACTGAGGATTGCACTCCA
>NZ_JAJCKS010000051.1:0-7169 GCF_020558815.1 Blautia sp. 210820-DFI.6.14 | reverse complement strand
TCGTTTCTTTGTCAACAATTATTTTTGTTTTTTTCAAAACTTTTCAAATTGTTTATTCAGAAGAAACAATTCCTTGCGACAGCTTAGTTAGAATACCACTATAAAAAGAATCTGTCAACAATTTTTTTGAACTTTTTTTATTTTTTTGTGTTATACTTAATAAACAGCCCTGAATCAGGCTTTATAAAAAACATCTTATACTATAGAAGAAAGAGGTCATTTATCTTGAAATCTCAATCTAGTCCTTCAACTGCAAATACAAATGCCGGCAATCCATTAGGCATTGCTCCAACCGGCCGCCTTCTTGCTAAATTTGCAATCCCAGCTATCATCAGCATGCTGGTCAATGCTCTCTATAATATAGTAGACCAGATTTTTATCGGTCAGGGTGTCGGCATGCTCGGAAATGCTGCCACAAACATCGCATTTCCAGTCACAACCATTTCAACCGCCGCTGCACTGCTCCTCGGAATCGGCGGTGCATCTAACTACAATCTTGAAATGGGAGCTGGAAGAGAACGAAAAGCAAGCGAGATTGCAGGAAGTGCATTATCGACACTTGTTATTATAGGTACAGCCATTGCCGCAGCGATTTTAATCTTTTTGAAACCACTGCTTATCTTTTTTGGCGCAACAGATAATGTGATGCCTTACGCAATCGATTATGTAGGCATTATTGCTATCGGACTTCCATTCTTCACCTTATCCGTCGGCGGCAACCACCTGATTCGTGCTGACCGCAGTCCCACTTATTCTATGGTCTGCACTCTGATCGGAGCGATCATCAACACAATTCTTGACCCACTGTTTATCTTTGGTTTCAAATGGGGAATCAAGGGCGGTGCATGGGCTACTGTCATCGGCCAGTTTATTTCTGCCATGCTGGTTGTACTTTATTTTGCAAAATTTCGCCATATGCATCTGGAAAGAAATATGTTTAAGCCTCAGCTGATCCACCTCAAAGCAATCTCTTCGCTTGGACTTGCTTCGTGCATCAACCAGATTGCAATTGGTGCTGTCCAGATTGTAATGAATAACACTCTTCGTTATTACGGAGCGTCTTCTGTTTATGGAAGTGATATCCCGATTGCATGCGTTGGGATTGTGTCAAAAGTAAATATGGTTTTTCTTGCGATCTGCATTGGAATTGCCCAGGGTGCACAGCCTATCTGGGGCTTTAACTATGGAGCTAAAAAATACGACCGTGTTCGTCAGGCATATCGTTATTCTGCAACGGCATGTACGATCATTGCCACATTCTTTTTCCTGTGCTTCCAGATCTTTCCACATCAGATTATCAGCATGTTTGGCGGCGGAAGCGATCTGTACTTTAAATTCGCAGAAAATTATCTGAGGATTTTTATGCTCCTGACTTTCGCAAATGGTATCCAGCCGATGTCCTCCGGATTTTTTACTTCTATAGGAAAGGCTGGCCTCGGTATCATCATGTCTCTCACCAGACAGGTGATCTTCCTGCTTCCATTGATCATTATCTTTCCTATGTTTATGGGAATTGATGGCGTTATGTATGCAGGACCGATTGCCGACGCAGCTGCATTTGTACTGGCGGTTGTTTTTGCCCGCAGAGAACTTGGAAAAATGAAAAAAGCATAACTTTCCATATTTCAAAAGAACAACAAAAGCTGTATTTCAGGTTTTCGCCTGCTAATACAGCTTTGGCTTTAAAAATCTATTATTCACAGATATATTCTTCTATTTCTGTTACTCGGTTCCCCTTCTGTTCCTTCCATATCATAAGATACAGTTTATAATTCAAAGAATCACGCGCAATCGTAAAAGGTTCTTCTCTCAGAAGATCTGCACGAATTCCCTGGCTCTTCAACTCCCTCTGACGCTGTTTTGCTCTTTCCAATGCTTGCTGATACTTCCGTTCCATATCATCTCCAAAAAATCTTCTTGGATAATCTGCCGTTGCCTGCTGCAGTCTCTCTGACAACAGATCTACAATTCTGCTGTGCTTCGTCTGATGCAGCATAACTGCAAGTCTCTTCGCCCAGAATTTCGCAGGATGCTTTCTATAGAATTCTAACATTTTCAGTAAAGAAGTATCCTCACATTCCGCTGCCAGTTCTTTCATATAAACAATTGCTTTTTCAGAAGGTATCCAGGGATTTTCTCTGGGCACGATATATTTCTCCGGTACTGCCGGATAGCAGCAATAATTTAATGGTGGAAATTCTACAAGTGCCGCCAGTTTTATTTCTTCTTCCGTGCAATATGCCTCACCAAGATAATCATATTTATCCCTGAGAATCGCAAGGCGATACTCCAATTGTCGCAAATATTCATAGTCTTTTACCCAGAAATGACCAGTATATGCATATTCATACAGATGGACTTCCAATTCCAGATCCTCAAAAAACAATGTCAGCACTGTATCATCCTGTTTTATGACAAGTACAAATCTGCCATCCTGCCTGGCCATGGATGCCTGCAGTTCTCCCTGATAATCGCTGTGATATTCCCCCGTCATACGAACATTTCGAAAAACCAGAAAGCTCTCAACCGCATCATTCATCAGATATACCAATGGAATATCCATACTGGCCGATGCCTTATCCGATATTCTTCCCGATTCTGTCCGTATCTTCTCCGGAATGAGCAGTTCAAATTGATCCTGTTCCAACAACTGTGCCAGTTTTTCCAAAGTTTCTTCTGTCATTTTTCTCCTAACATTCTCTAATACTTCTATTCCCTGCTTTTATATTTTACCAAAAATCAGCTGATCTGCCATTTCACATGGCTTCCATTCTCATCTTTGTTTACGAGCAACTGATCTTCAATCTCCTGCTTCAGTTCTGACACATGAGAAATAATTCCAATCAGTCTGGAACCTTCTGCCATTTCCTGCAACACACGAACCGCCTGATTGCGTGAATGTTCGTCCAGTGAACCAAAGCCCTCATCAATAAACATCATGTCCAGGTTGATTGCAGCTGAACTCTGCTGAATCTGATCCGCCATTCCAAGCGCAAGCGACAATGCCGCCATAAAGGATTCTCCACCTGAAAGTGTACGAACCTCTCGCTCCTTCCCTGTTACAGTAGAATACACCATCAGATCAAGTCCCCGGTTTTTACCCTCACCGGCTTTTTCCAGATCATACATCCGGAGCTCAAACTGTCCTGCAGACATTTCCTGAAAGCGCCTGTTTGCAGCATACAAAATGCGTTCCAGATAATAGCGCTGCACATAAGTCTCAAGGTCCATACGAGATCCACTGACATTTCCTGAAGTCATACGGTACAACGCGTCGATTCTGGCATGTTCCTCCACGATTGATTTTCGCTCTTCCAGCCTGGATGAAAGTGTATCAAAAATTTCTCTGTCATCCTTGTTATCTATTCGCAATTGGTTATAAATCTTTTCTGTCTCCAAATATTCCGTTTCTGCAACTTCTTTTTCTTTCTGAAGTTCTTCCAACACTGGACGTTTTGATTCCCCAACTGCATTCTGCGCAGAATCTCGTCTTGCCTGTGCTGCAGTCTTTTTCTCATTATATGCATTAACCGTTTTCTGAAACTCTTCTGCCGCTTCACGGCTGTACGTCTCCACAAGCTCTTTCCATTCAGATTCTGTCATCTGTTTTATTTCCATTACTTCTGTATAAGAAGTTTTTCGATCTTCCACACACTTCTTCTGTTCCGGAATCTCCTGCTGGTAACGGCTGATCAGGGTTTCTGCCTGTTTCTGCGCATTTGCGGCTTTCTTCGCTTCTGCCAGAACTTTCTGATATACTTCTTCTGCCTGTTTTTTGCTGTCTTCAGCCTGAAGCAGTGCCGCCCTTGCCTCTTCTTCGGTCTTAAATTCAACGGACCCTTTTACATTTTCCAGCGCGGCTTCACTTCCTGCCAGTTTTTCAGCAGCAGCTTTTTCTTTCTCTGTACACTCATCATAAGTGTCCTGCAACTGTTTTTTCTGCTTTTCCACATTTTGAAGTGCTTCACGGATTTTTACCAGAAGCTTCGCATCTGCCGTCAGTTTTTCCAGTTCTGTCTCTGTCTGCTGTTTCCAGTTTTCCAGAGCATTGCTCATTTCCGTTACGCTCGACTGCTCTGTTATAGAAGAAATACTTCTGTGCAAACGTTCCTGGAGCTTTCGTACACTGGCAATATAAGTATCTTTTCGTGTATCGTATTCTGATCTGGCCGCCGCTGCATCCCCAGCAGCTTTTTCCTGATCTTTACGCAGTTTATCCACATTTGTCTGCATATTTTGCAGTTTTTCCTCAGAGATATCCACAGATTCCACATCTTTTTTCGCCGGATGTGGATGTTCTATGGAACCACACACCGGACAGGGTTTTCCCGGTTCCAGTTCTGCTGCAAGAAAGCCGGCCTGTGCGTTTAGAAAATACAGTCTCACTTCTTCATATTCTGTATTTACCGCGTTATATTTTTCAGTTATTTTTGCATAATTTTCTCTTGTTTTAATCGCATTTTTACGGCATTGTTCTGCCTGATTTCCCAGTACCCTAACGTCTTTAATCTCTTGCAAAACAGCATCTGCTTCCTGCTTTTTATTCTCTGCGAGTACCAGCTTCTTATCCACTTCAGCCAGCTCTTCGCTCTGTTTTTTCCACTGTATTTCTTTCTGTTCCAAAGTCTCCTGCTGCTTGCGTACTTTCTGTGTGTTTTCTGATGCCAAAGCACAGTTTTTCCTGTCTGCTTCTGCCTGCACACGCAGGCTCTTTATCTGATTCAAAAGCTCCAGTGCCTTCTGCACTTTTTCTGCAATTTTGCTGTAACTCTGCAATTCCTGATCACGAATCAGCTTTTTCTGCTCCTCTGCTTTTTCCGCTGTTTTCCGCGTTTCTTCCAATATTGGCAACTGTTTTTCCTGAGTCTTTAATGATTGTTCTAATTCTGTCAGTCGTCTCTCCGCATCATTTAAGAGAACACTGGTCTCTCTGATCTCATACGCATTTCTGATACGGCTGATCAGGGCTGTTGTTTCCACCATTTTTGCTTCATCACCTGCACATTCCTGCAGTTTCTGCTCTGCATCTTCCAGCTGTATAAACCATTTCAGAACCTCTTCTGCTCTCGTATATTCCTCTCTTTTTTCATCCCTGCTTTTCCCTGATTTCCGATAATCTTTTTCTGCCAGATCAGTATGTTTTTCCAGCCAGTCACACAGTTTTTCCACTTCTTCCAGAAAGTCAGTAAGGCGTGTCATCTCACCATCTTCCAGTTGTTTTTTCAACTGTTTCAGATTCTCTGATTCATATGTTTCAGGTATACGGATCCTGCTCACTTCTCCCTGACATTGTGTTTTCAGAACTGCGATTTCTTTCTCTTTTACGCGCTTGCGGTTACCCAGTTCTGTCACAATATCCTGATACATTTCTGTATTAAAAAGCTTCCGGAAAATGACCTTTTTATCATCTGATTTTGCACGAAGAAGGTCCATAAATTCGCCCTGTGCAATCATCGCAACCTGCATAAACTGACTCTTGGTAAGTCCTACAGTCTCCTGCAGTTTTCGGTCAGCTTCTTTGGATGGATATTCCAATCCGTCTGGCATGATCAGACTTACCGAACCTGTATTTTCTTTTGGTTTACCCTTGTTTGCACCTCTTGTGATCGTTTTGAGATGTCTCGGAACACGGCGCACTGTATAGATTTCCCGTTTTTCATCACGGTCTTCCGAAAAGACAAGTTCGACATACGGTTCTGAATCAAAATCCACATACTGGCTCTGCAGAACTACGCCTTCTTTTTTGTTTAAAGAAGAGCTGGCTTCTCCATATAAAGCAAAAACGATCGCATCAAAGATCGTCGTTTTTCCCGCTCCGGTATCCCCGGTTATAAGAAAAAGATTCTGATTTACTTTCTCAAAATCAATTGTAGTTTCTTTACCATATGAGCCAAATGCCTGCATTTTTAAACGTAAAGGTTTCATTTATTTCACCCCCTGAACCGTATGTAGTACATCCTGCAAAATCATCTTTTCTTCTTCGTCCAGATCTTTCAGGAAAGAGCAGCACAGCTCATACGGATCCAGCAATTCTTCTGTCTGTAACGTTCTGGTATAATCCGTTTTCCGCTGATTTTCCCTCCGGATCTCCAGCAGATTCGGAAATGCCAGACGGATACGTTCCTGCATATCGATCACATCCAGATCCGCCTTATCTGTCAGGATCACAGTCACATAATCCTTACAGGATTCTTTCAAAACCTCCTCCAGAGTTCCTTTTACAACCTTCACCTGTCGCAACGGTTCAAGCGGTAAAATTGTTGTTTTTACCTCTCCTTTTACACCCATTTCTACCATAATAATGCCTTTTTGCTGCTGTGCTTCACTCACAGAGCAGGCAAGCGGAGTTCCGCAATAACGGTATAATTCACTCCCGACTTTCATTGGTTTGTGGATGTGTCCGAGTGCTGCATAATCAAAATTTCCCAGCACATCCGCAGATACCTCATCAATATTTCCGACGGTGCGCATCTCAGAATCCATACGTTCCACATCCTCTGCATTCTTACCGGAAGGAAGATAAAACTGGTGGCTGACAAGTACATTTCTCTCGTCTGAATTAATTTTTTCACGTCCGATCAGACGATGAAGTGTTTCATTATAAGAAAGATTGTTTCCATTCTCATCCACTCCCACAACCTGTTTCACCATGGATGGTTTCACAAACGGAAGGAGGTAAAAATTCACCTCTCCGTATGCATCATTCAGTGTTACTTTTTCGATATATTCTGACTCTGTACGCGGCGGCTGTCCCACCATATAGATGTTCTGCCCGGAAAGGACTTTGCGGAAACAGTTGACTCTCGGAGCACTGTCGTGGTTTCCGCTGATCATCATAATAACCGCATCCGGCACTGCTTCGGTGAGTCCGACCAGAAAATGGTCAAAAACCTCCACCGCCTCCGCTGACGGAACTGCCTTATCGTAAATGTCACCCGCAATTACCACCGCATCCGGCCGTTCCCTGCGTGCCAGTTCTGTAATTTCATCCAATATATATTCCTGATCTTCCCGAAGATCACGGTTCATCAGTTTTAATCCTATATGCAGATCCGATAAATGAAAAAATTTCATAGAAAGCTCCTTGTCAGTCAGTCTTTTTGCCTCTGCGTATATCATAACATTTCGATTGTTTGACTGCATCTTTTTCTTTTGAAAAATTAAACTTA
>NZ_JAJCKS010000050.1:0-8279 GCF_020558815.1 Blautia sp. 210820-DFI.6.14 | reverse complement strand
ACGCTTTGAAGCCCGTCGCCAAGAGGATTTGAACCTCCGACCCCTCGCTTAGGAGCAACTTTTATGCAGGTTCAGACTAGTCCAACAGAGACAACCTATTCATTTATAAGTCCAGTAAAAAAGCGCCTTCCCAGACTATTTCTGTTCATATAAGATCATTGAAAATTATTCCAGATTTTTACATTTTCTGAGAAAATGATTGTACGCTTCTAATATAAAGCGCCAACTCCATCTATAATTTTTCAAATCATAAAATCCAACTATCCTGCCCATTTAAAAGCGGGAAATGAAATGTGTGATACACTATTTTCTTTGTCAGATTTCTTCTAAATTATACATCAGATACCGCCATTTACGCAAGATGCTTTGACCACTATTTTACCTCTTTTTTCTCACATGCTCTGATTTGATCTCATAAATAAAACCGGCAGAGATTTTGCTCTCTACCGGTCTGCTTTTATCCTAATTATGTTCCCCTTGCATTGATTTTGCTAATGATGTCAGCAACACAGCCATTTCCGGATTGCTGAGAACTTTTGCAAGTAACTCTGCGTCCACTCCTTCTGGAACTTCCATCATCGTCCTCTTTTCTGTATCATGGATCTGCGGATTCAGATTCTTCCTGTTATAAAAGGAATCTTCCAACAGTGTCGCATTGCGCCGTCTGTCTTCATCTATGATATGCGAATATACTTCTGTAACCATATCTGCCTGTGCATGACCAGAATCTCCCTGTACCGCCTTTATATCACCTCCGTTCAGCTTAAGCTTATAGGTAACACTCATATGCCGGAAACTGTGAAACACAATCTGTGGTAAATCATGTTGTTTGATCAGCTTATTCAGGGAATCTCTAATATACGCACCTCCCCTGGGAAGTCCATATTCAGTAGCAAGTATAAGGCCATAGTCCTGGTATTCATCCTGCAAAATATCCTTTATCTCCTCCTGCTGTGCTTTCCATGCAATCAGTTCTTCAGCTACGCTCCTGGGTAAAAACACTTTCCGCACGCTGCTTTCTGTTTTTGGTGTTTTCATAATGCGTACCGTCTTATTCGTTTTCCGCTCCTCTGGAAATATGACGATCACATCTTTCTGGTCTAATTCCTCTAACGCTTTTTTGCTGACTCTCTGTACTTCCTTATTTACATAAAGATACGCCCGGTTTTCTTTGATCGCTTCTTCTGATATATCTACGCAGTCCCAGGTAAGCCCCAGTAGTTCTCCTATTCGAAGAGAACCGGCAAAGGCAAGGTTCATACACAATTTCAGGCACTCATTTTCACACACATCCAGAGCATATGCAAAGGTCTCTGCATCCCATATTACCCGTTTCTCTGATTTATGCTTTGGTACCGTCGCTTTAAATGCTGGATTCTTCTCCATGATATCCCACTTCACAGCCTGATTAAAACAACTCTTCAGCAGCTTATGTACATCACGGATTACACTGGTAGATACGAACTCGCTTCTGACATTTCCGTTCAAGTCTGGAACGGATGGCGTCTTTGTCAGAGTCTTATAGTAAATCTCCAGAAATCTGGTATTGATATCCGTCAGTGGAGTTTTCCCAATGATAGGCAATATATAATTCTTCAGCAATGACATATTCCCGTCATAGGTAGACAATGCCCACCTGTCTTTTCCATACAGTTCTACATACTCATTTATCAGATCCTCCAACGTCTTACAGTTCGATACGATAATACCGCCTTTTTTCTCTTTCAGTTCGATTTCTGCTTTTCTTATTTTAGCTTCGTTCTTTGTATCATACGTTTCCCATTTCTGTTTCCGTTTTCCCTCTGTATCTTTACAGTAATATACGACACAATATTTGTTATTTTTCTTCTGTATCGAAGCCATGCTATACCACCCCCTTTTCCTTCCGCTTCAATAACCACTGTTCAAATGCTTCTCTTGGAATACGAATAATCTTTCCTGTTTTTCTGACCGAGATTTTTCCTGTGGTGTACCAATAAGCTATGGTTGCAGGCTCAACTCCTGCCAGTTCTGCCGCTTCCGGCACTGTCAGATACTCCAGACATTTTTTCTCCTGGCTGTGATCTGCTTCTGCAAGGCATCTTCACTTATAATTCTCATATTCCCGTTTTTCTTTCAACTCCAATTCTTCATATTCAAAATTAAACAGCTCATAGGTATCCTGTGCCTGCAAGAATCGCTCAAAGCTCTCCTTTGTCACCCTTCTCCGTCCGGCAATTACAATGACGTCCAGCAATGGGGCATATTTTTTACTGCTCAGGATTCCATATACGGTACTTCTTGGAACGTCAAGCAGCCGGGCCATTTCCGGCATACTGAGACTGGCTGCCTCTGCAGCTGCATCTTTCTTACGATCTTCCTGTGTACGATATCTGGACTGGCTGTGATACCAGTCCCAGAAAGCATCCGTCGGCACTCGCAATCTTTCATTCACGGTAACTGTCTCAATATTGTTTTTCTTTAATATCTCATATACCGTTGCGTTGTCCGTCCCCAGCATTTCCTGTATTTCTTTTGGGGAATAAGACCTGAGCCTCAACTCTTTTCCCGGTGCTTCCCCATTGACTTTGTGATACCAGTCCTGATTGGAATACCACTTTTCAAAACTGGCAATTTCAACCCTCATCTTTCCAAGCAATGTTTCTGTCCGAAAATAGTTTTTATGAACCAGCCAGTAACGATCTGTCTTCTTTAATCCCAACATATCCCCCATCTCGTGGACACTCATCCACTTTCGGGGTTTTGCCGGTGATCCAACTCTTTGTATCACTGCCATGTTTCACGCTCCTCCCATTCATTTTTCTCAAATCATATCTCACAATTCGCAAAAAATTTAGGATGTCACAGAAGCATTTCCTTTATCCAGCCACTCGTCAAAACTCTTCTTGGAAATACGGTATCCACCGCCTTCTAACTGAATCCAACGGAACTCATTTTGTCTCAACAACTTATAGACCGTTGATCTGCTGACATCCAGCATTTCCTGTAAATCCTTCACCGTATAACATCTTACTTCATTACGGTAAGCGGAAAGCATTGCCTTGGCTACCTCTCTGGTTATTTCATAAAATTTCCCATCAACTTTTGCATAAAATTTGTCATTGAATTTATATGGATGCTCTACATACATCGTCCGTTCCTCCTGAATTTGAAATCTGTTTCGTGTTCCAAATTCAAGAGCGGAGGGGACCGGCTCCTTCTGATGCCTCTGATCATGCGTACTGATTTCCTTTCAGGCCACCAGATCAGGCAGACCTGTGGCTTATTGGCCGGAAATCAAAATTTCAGGGCAACAAAAAAAGCCCCTCCGGGGTGCTAACCCGAAAGAGCTTTTCTAATAATCATATGAAGTTTTCCTGCTGTTCTTTTATTTCCAGCATAATCAGTATAACAGTTCAAAGTATCAGGGGTATCTCAAATACCTGCCGTAAAGTATCACTGATTCCTATAAAAGTATCATCATTTGATACTTTTTAAATTGACATAAAAATACACCGGAATCATTGTATCAGGATAAAGTTCACAAAGTATCCGCAATACATTCCCATAAGTTCATGTCATTATTGAAATCGTACATATTTCAGTATGAAAAGTTCACCATTCAAATTCTGATTATTATTTCTCCACATACTCTTCTGCCATATGTACTGCCATAGCACCATCTACCACTGCTGTTACTATCTGACGAAGTAACTTTGTTCTGACATCTCCTACAGCATAAACACCCGGAATACTCGTTTCAGTGTTTTCACCTGCCACAATATATCCTTTATTATCCAGTTCTATCTGATTATCTAAAAAATCTGTTGTCGGTTTTCTTCCTATACTCACAAACAGGCCGTCACATTCTATAATGTTTTCTTCTCCTGTAACTGTATCTTTCAACCGCACACCAGTCAATCGTTCTCCATAAATCAGTTCATTTACTGTATTGTTCCATCGAAACTCTATATTTTCAGTTTTCATCAGCTGGTCATGGTAGATTTTCGTTGCACGTAATGTATCTCTTCGATGAACAATGATGACTTTCTTAGCAATTCGACTTAAAAGAACAGCATCTGATACAGCAGAATTTCCACCACCAACAACCACCACGATCTTATCTTTATAAAACATACCATCACAGGAAGCACAATAAGCAACCCCATGACCTATCAATTCTTTTTCTTTAGCGAGACCAAGTTCTCTTGGATTTGCTCCAGTAGCAATCACTACTGTTTTCCCAATATAAATTCCCGAACTAGTTTCTACTCTCTTAAGCTTTCCTGTTAAATCCATATTAAAAACTTCAGCATATTCACTTTTAGCGCCAAATTTTTCCGCCTGTTTTTGCATTTTCTCTGCCAATGAAAATCCGTCAATTCCATTTTCAAAACCAGGATAGTTATCAATCTGCCAGGTCAATGACATCTGACCACCTGCAGATAATTTTTCTAAAACAATGGTATCAAATCCTGCTCTGGCTGCGTATAATGCTGAAGTATACCCTCCAGGTCCTCCCCCCACGATAATCATATCGTAAACATGATTTTCATTCATACAGCAGTCCTCCTTTTATTTTTCCAATGCTTCATTAATAAAATTCTCTATCATTATTTTTGATTCAGGTGCAACAATAGAATCTATTGCCTTTCCATTTCGATATAAAACCAGCGTAGGAATCACCTCAATCTTTTCAGCTTCTGCAATCTGTGGTTCTTCATCAATATTCACTTTTCCAGCAATAAGAATATCGCTGTATTCTTCACTTATTTTTTCATAAGCCGCTCCAATTCTACGGCAATAACCACACCAAGGTGCCCAGAAATCAACCAAAACCGGTTTTTCCTTATGAATTAATTGTCCAAACTTTTCTTTATTTATATTTATAGATGTCATATTTTTCAACTCCTTCTCCTATTTGAACTTAATATACCCCAAATAAGTGCTTGCTTCCGTGATGATATCACAGAAAAGATAATTTACTTTATTACACTTCTTTTTATTTCTATTTATGGCATATGCCAGTTATATAATTGACGCGTCTAAAAAAAGCAAGTATACTATGTTCGTAAAGGAGATAACGGTTATGAACTTCGAAAATTGTTTTCCACTATGGAATGACTTAAATACAGCACAGAAAAAAATAATTTCAGACAATTTAATCACACAGTATGTAAAAAAAGGGACAATCATTCACAATGGAAACCTGGATTGTACTGGATTATTACTGGTTAAATCCGGGCAGCTTCGAACTTACATACTTTCAGATGAAGGACGGGAGATTACACTTTACCGTCTGTTCGATATGGATATGTGTCTTTTATCCGCCTCATGTATCATGCGGTCTATTCAATTTGAAGTAACCATTGAAGCAGAAAAAGATACGGATCTTTGGATCATCCCTGCTGAAATCTATAAGGGCATCATGAAAGAATCTGCTCCTGTCGCAAATTATACCAATGAGTTAATGGCTACCCGTTTTTCTGATGTCATGTGGCTGATTGAACAGATTATGTGGAAGAGTTTGGATAAGCGTGTTGCTTCATTTCTTTTAGAAGAAACATCCATTGAAGGAACAAATGAACTGAAAATCACTCACGAAACTATCGCAAACCATCTTGGTTCCCACAGGGAAGTTATCACTCGAATGCTTCGATACTTTCAAGGCGAGGGTCTCGTCAAACTCTCCCGTGGCAAAATCACAATCCTTGATCCAAAAAGACTGGAAACACTACAAAAATCATAAAAATATTTTGTTTATTTCTAATAATCCATACCGCATGCATATGTCCTTTCGATCAGCGCACGGTCATTAACCACTGCATCATAGAAACGGAATCCGCCGGAGAAGTTGTATGTTTCATATCCATTTCCTTCCAGAATACGACTGGCAATATAACTTCGCAGCCCACTCTGGCATATCAGGTAAACAGGCTTTCCCTTCTCAATTTCATTGATACGTTCCCTTAGTTCATCTACAGGAATGTTTTTGAATCCATCCATATGCCCCCTGTTAAATTCACCTACAGTTCTCACATCCAGCAACACAACACTTTTATCTCTAGAAATCTTATCCATATCTTCCAGATGCCATTGTTTTAAGGTACCTTTTGCTATATTGTCTATCATGAATCCTGCCATATTTACAGGATCCTTGGCAGAGGAATAAGGCGGTGCATATGCGAGATCCAAATCCTTCAGTTGGGTTGCCTTCAGCCCTGCATGGATTGCTGTTGCCAGCACATCAATACGTTTATCAACTCCTTCATATCCAATAATCTGAGCACCAAGCAAACGATAGCTCTCTTTTTCAAAAACCACCTTCATGGTCATCACTTTTCCACCAGGATAGTAACCGGCATGACTCATAGGAGAAAGAATTACTGTATCTACCTCTAATCCTGACTTTTTGGCATTGGTTTCATTGATACCTGTAGTGGCTGCTGTCATATCAAACACTTTTATAACGGAGCTTCCCTGACTGCCCAGGTAACGACTATCACCGCCACAAATATTATCAGCGATGATTCTGCCCTGTTTATTGGCTGGTCCTGCCAAAGAAATTAGCGCATCATTACCCGTAACATAATGTTTTACCTGAACTGCATCACCTGCAGCATAAATATCCGGTACAGAGGTTTCCATTCTGTCATTCACTACAATACTTTCCTTGATGCCAAGTTCCAGACCGGCTTCTTTTGCTAATACTGTGTCTGGTGTGACTCCGATTGCCAGAACTACCATATCAGCCTGAAGGGATGGATTATCTTTCAACAGGACCTCCACTCCGTTGTCTTTTTCTTTAAATCCTTCTACTGTATAGCCCAGTACCAGTTTTATCCCATGCTTTCTCATTTCATTATGGATCATGGATGCCATATCCGGGTCAAAAGGGTTCATCAGCTGCTTAGGCCGCTGGACAATCGTAACATCCATGCCAAGCTCCCTCAAATTTTCTGCCAGTTCCAGACCAATAAAACCGCCACCTGCCAATACAGCCGATTTTGGATGATTCTTATTTATATATTCCTTTATCCGAAAAGTGTCTTCTACAGTACGAAGTGTAAAAAGTTTATCAATACCTACTCCTGGAAGTCTCGGCTGTGTTGGCTTTGCACCTGGAGAGAGGATCAGCTTATCATATTTTTCTTCAAATATCTCACCATTCTCTAAATTTTTCACTGAAACCGTTTTACGTTCCGGATGTATGGAGATAACTTCATGATGAATTTTCATGTTAATACGGAAGCGTTTAAAAAAACTCTCTGGTGTCTGTAGTGTAAGTTCTTCCGGGTCTGTGATCACGTCTCCAATATAATATGGAAGTCCACAATTTGCATAGGATATGTATCCGGATCTTTCAAACACAGTAATTTCAGCATGTTCATTCAGTCTGCGTATTCTTGCTGCGGCTGTAGCTCCTCCGGCTACACCTCCTACAATTATTACCTTCATCTTATTTTTCCACCTTTCCTGAGTAAGCTGCAATGCCACCGATATTATTTACTTTAGAATATCCCATTCGTTGCAGTATCCCAGTTGCCTGGCGGCTTCGTGAACCGGAATAACAGTATACAAACAGTGGGATATCCTTATTCTTCGCTACAGAAGCAATATTGTCAAGTTGCTGCAACGGCACATTTTTACTTTCTGGTATATGTCCTTCCTGATATTCCTGCGGTGTACGTACATCCAGCAGAACTGCATCATCAGTCCTTTTATATTCTTCTATGCCTTGATTAATATTCGACTGTTTAAAGAGATCAAAAAATCCCATTAGCACACCTCCCTAAAGCATTTCTAAAATCGCATTCTTAGGTCTCGCCCCTGAAACCTGCTGTACAATCTTCCCATTCTTCATAACCACTAAAGTCGGAATGCTCATAATACTGAACTTATTTGCCAGTTCAGGCTCTTCATCTACATTAATCTTTCCAACTTTAATATCTCTACGCTCACTTGCAATCTCCTCTACAATAGGTACTACCATGCGGCAAGGCGCACACCAAGATGCCCAAAAATCTAAAAGAACGGGTTTATCGGAATTCAGTACTTCGTTCTGAAAATTATTTTTATTGATATTAATAGCAGACATTTTACAGTCCTCCTTATCTTTTTCTTTTTGTAGATTTATTATAGTCTTAATTTCATTTATTTTCCGTGATTACATCACCATACCTCATTAACTTAACTTCTTGCCATACCATCTACACTTAATATAACACCTGTAATGTAACTCGCCTCATCTGAAGCAAGAAACACAAACGCATTGGCAATATCTTCTGGCTGTCCAAGAC
>NZ_JAJCKS010000005.1:0-169879 GCF_020558815.1 Blautia sp. 210820-DFI.6.14 | reverse complement strand
ACTGTTCTGAGGGAATTTATTGATCGGGGTGTAACATATGTTTGACAAACCTACAGTGTTAGCGCCTCTTCTCCTCTGGAAACACTGTGATATCCAGTTTCTTTGCTGTTACCATTATCATATTTCATTGTTATGCCGCCTTTTGTATCACCCGGTTTGTAATAGTAATATCCTGTGTACGTATTATCCAGCTCATCCTCTCGAAAATCCCAATATGTTCCATAATTGTAATACAAAGCATTTCTGAACGATGCTTCATTAAAATACTCTGCATATAAAATTGTGCCATCTTCCTTATTAAAAGATACCTCCAGAGAATCACCTGATTCTGCATATTTTTGAAGCACAACATCTGAATCAAATGCAATATTATAATTCCTGCTTTTCGGTGTACCATTATATTCTTCTGCTGTATATTCCACACTGTGTTCTTCTATTAGTTTAAGAAGCTTATCTTCTGTTGTTTCTTTATTAATTTCCAGAAATATCTTTTGCAAAGCATCATATTCCTGCGTTTCCTCTGCTTTTGCTTCATTTGTTGAATCTGAAGCAGCCACGCTCCAGCATGAAACGGAAAAAGCAAGACCAGTTGCAATCCCTGTGGCAACAATTTTTAATATATTTTTTCTGATTTTCATTTTCATACAGTCCCTTCTCTTACCTAATTTCCGTTTTCTTCCCAGTAGTCATACGCATCATCGTATCCACCATCATAATCTCCGTCTCCAAATTCATCAGCCCAATCATCGGCAAAATCATCCGGGTCATCATAGTTACTGACATCATACGAATCACTCTTCCAGGAAGAATAGGAATTACCATTATATTTTCTTGGTACAGGTGTAGGAGTATTTCTCCTCTTTGGTGTATAATGATATTTTTGTGATTGGTTAAAAAGCTCAAAACTGTTATAAATTCTTTCACCATTGGAACTGCCTGAAGATTTCTTTTTGCTGTTTTCATAAATACTATTAATATGATCCCAACAGTACTGTGTTCCCGCATCTTTTAGATTCCAACACCCCGGCATTTCACAGAAACTATCATATATCTTCAAGCTCACAATCATCAGCAATAATAATCCCATGGTCACTGCGTATATTATTTTGAATTTCTTTGATTCAAAAAATGGTGGTAAAAACACATAGATTGCCCCCTTCTCTGTCGATTTACTAAATAATAAACTTTTGAGTATTCTAGCTTGCTACTTAACGAAATTCCACCGCACATGAATAATAATGAATTTCATTTTTTATTGATACTTCTCTTCCATGAGATTCCAAATACAAAAAGGATGCCAAAAAAATAGAGCGTTTTTTTCTGTTCAGTGCTTATGCTAAAATTTATACATCCACTTCTAATAAACTGAATAAGTTTTAAGATCTCGATAATTTGCAGACAAATATTCACTTACTTTATCTACTCTAATAAATTTTTGTTTTTTCCATTCATATATTTCGAAATAATCATTGATTTTTAGACATAAAAAAGTATCTTTGCCAAACATTAACTCATCCCTATAAGTCAATAAATTTTTAAACGCATTTAAAATTCCAGATACTACAAACACATTTCCCTCTGTGATATTGCTTACCGATGAATCGATCTTTTTTGCACTTCCAAGTCTGATTGCACGTATCTTAGGATTAGAAATCAATCGCTCCAACGCATTATCAACTGCCAAATTAGCTTGAGATGCAACTAAAACACGCTTATTTCGTATAACCAATTGATAAATTGCCTCTGCAATAACAGTTGTTTTCCCTGTTCCGGGAGGCCCCTGAATTAAACATACATCCGGAACAGACAATATTTTTTCTACCGCTTCTTTTTGTTTTTCGTTGATATCTGAATTCTGCCATGTACTTATTTTCTTGATTTCCTGTGGCGTTCTTGCTTTATTAATGTCAAAAAGCCATTGATCCAGTCCCTGTGAAGCAGCCTTTCCCATAACAAGATTGTTGACTGCACCTTTTAAACGATGAAGCAATGCAAAATCTCCAATTTGCGATGTTGCAATATAGCCATCTGCGTAAAGCTCTCCGGCCATTGTTTCCTCTACATCATCCTGAATGCTTCCCATTCGGCGTATCTGACGTTCAATCATTGTATTTGCATTCACTGTGAATTCAAAAACCAATTCCATCACATAAGGTTCAAAATAATTTCGATTAATTCCAGAAATCAGGGATCTTGTACCTGAATCTCGGTCATTCTCATATTTCTTTGCATAATCCTTTAATGTATCCCATTCATATGTTTCAAGTATTAAACTAAGCACAGTCATCACAAAAAACGTGCACAAAAAAAGACACCAGCCTCCCAGCCAGTGTCTTTTCAAAAACTTTCTTATTCATTCTTTCTACGCCATCATCTCATACGATCCCACCATCACGGGCATGGTCACGATTGACAACAGCGTCGTCAGAACATACAGTGAACTGGCGTATGCCGCATCTTTATCGTAGAGCTGTGCCATGGAGGTGACAGTCGCACAGGCAGGTGTTACAGATGCCAGATACACGGTCAGGAGAATCTGTTTTGCATCCATTATTCCGATAAATGCACAGATTATTTTCATCAGGAACAATACAAATATCGGATATACAATAAGTCTTAAAGCTGTAGAAACATAGTTTCTTTTTCGGTTAAAAACAGTTTTAAGCGGTACTTCTGCGATGACCATCCCAGCCAGCAGCATGCCAATTGGGCCGATCATATTATTCATCATATTCATGACATCCTGTACACCGGATGGCAGCTGGATTCTGCCAATAAACAGTACTACGCCTACTATAATGGATATGATATTTACATTCAGAAGCACCTTTTTCCATTCCAGTTTATCTTCTTCGCAGAGCATATTTTTGCAGTGTGTCCAGATTAATATAAGCTGTACTGCAATGTATGCACTTGAATAAATAACGTACTCCTGTCCGAGAAGTTCCTGCACCAGCGGAATGACCAGGTATACCATGATCACAGATACACTTTTGCTCTCTGAGGATTTCATAAGTCCTGCCTTTACGACTGCATATCCCATAAGCATGATTGCAAACAACTTCGCGATTTCTTCCATTAACAATAAACTGATTTCCATTTCTAGCCTCTCTTCTCCGTCATAAACTCCCGTACAATCTCCAGTCCGCCACTTGGTACGCAGAACTTCTCTCTGCTCTTCTGGCACTCTGCATAGGTTTCTTCCAGGGCAAACCATTCCACGGCCTCGACTTCTTCTTTCTGCAGAACCAGATCCGCGATATCTACCGGTTGATCATAGATATATACAAAAGCCAGTTCTTCATCTCGAAACATTTTGCCATGAAATTCTTTTGCAAACGAAATCGGGAATGTTCCGGCGAATACAAGCTGCTCCGGTGTGGCTTGTATTCCAAGTTCCTCTCCTAACTCGCGAAGTGCTGATTCCAGTGGTTCATCGCCTGCCTGGATGTGTCCCGCCGACGAAGTGTCAAATTTTCCCGGAAAAGAGTCTTTATTCATGGAACGCTTCTGAAGCAGCACTTCTGTTCTTCCATATTTCTCCCGTATGATCCATATATGTGCCGTCCTGTGTGGAATGCCTTCCGCATGCGCTTTCTCGCGGGTTACAGTCTCGCCGGTCGGATTTCCCTGTGTATCTATGATGTCAAATATTTCTTCCATTATCTTTGCCTTTCTCTGCCTGTTTTCCGCAACTTATCTCGAGTTCATTTTTCATCTGCGCGCGTGCTTTCCGCGCGATTCCGGAATTGCTGTTCATAATGCTTGCACGTGTGATCTTGTCGTTGCCGAATTTCTGTCGGATTTCGTCCATAGTTGCGTCCAGTTTTCGGTGACGTTCTTTCTTTTCATTATCTTCAAAAAGTGATAATTGCTCGAAGCTCTCGTCTGTAAGGTTTGTAAGTGCTACTCCGATCAGTCGGAGCGGTTCGCCTTTCCAGGATTCTGTAAAGAGTTTTTTCGCGTTCCTGAAGATTTCATCTGTCATATCCGTTGCATTGGAAAGTGTTGTCTGGTGCGACTTATTTTTGAAATCAAGCGTACGGAAAGTTACTGATACAGAAGTACATTTTTTTCCTTTTCGGCGCATTCTGGTGGTGACCACATCACATTGCTCCAAAAGAATCGGAAGTACCTGCTCTACTGAGACAATATCATCATTAAACGTTGTTTCTACACTGAAGCCCTTGGCTTCTTCAGGCTTTGCTTTGACTGGTGATTCATCGATTCCAAGCGCGTATTGATGCAGCTGATGTCCGGCTTTATTCCCTAATAATGCCTGTATTTCTGACTCACTTACATGTGCCATATCACCAATCGTGCGAATTCCGGCCTCTGTCAGTTTTTTCTCAAAAGCTTTTCCCAGAAACAACAGATCACGCACCGATAACGGCCACATCTTAGTCGGGATTTCCTCTGGAAAAAGTGTATGTACCTTGTCCGGTTTCTCAAAATCGGATGCCATTTTGGCCAGCAATTTGTTTGTAGAAATTCCTACATTAACTGTAAATCCCAGTTCGTCCCGTATCTTATCTTTTATCTCATGTGCTGTTTTTATCGGGTCTGGATAAATCAATGAAGTGCCTGTCATATCCAGAAAAACTTCATCTATAGAAAAGGATTCCATCACCGGTGCATACGACGCGCAGATTTCTTTAAATGCCCTGGAACATTTGATATACAGTTCAAAATCACTTTTTACAATGACGAGCTCCGGACATTTCCGAAGTGCCATTGCCACCGGTTCACCTGTCGTGATCCCATATTTTTTTGCCGGTATGGACTTTGCCACAACAATTCCTGTACGCTTCTTCGGATCACCGCCAATACATGCAGGAATATCTCTTAAATCTGACAGTCCCTGCTTCACTCTTCGTGCTGACTCCCATGAAAGAAACGCACTGTTGACATCTATATGAAAGATTAAACGGCTCATTTTTTGCCCACGTCCTATTCTTTCTTCTGATATTTCGTTCTCAAAAGCCACTTCTGATCGATCACTTTTATTTCATTTCCAAATCGAATATGCAGGGTCACAGATCCTGTCGCCTGCTCGATTTTTTCTATACAGCCTTCTCCAAACTTGGGATGCTGTACCTGCTCCCCGACCGTATACTGAACGATACTTGCCTGACTGCTTTTGTGTTCCTGCTGCCTTCGGTAGGTATCCCGTATCGCCACTGTCTTATCATGAATCGGATTTTTGAGTTTCTTTTCATAGTCATGTTTCATCAACGCTTCGCCAGCTTTGTAGTATGGTGTCGGCGCCGCTCCGACCAGGGAACAACAATATTTCCAGGCACTTCCATGAAGTCCCGGCTGCCACTGATATTCCCTTGGGATTACAATATGATGTTCCATATAATGGGCATACTCATGTTTATAAAGGTCCATACGGTCTTCTTTACTCAGGGGATTTTTTACTCCATATCCCACAAAAAGCAGAGAAAAATGGAAGTGTTCTTTTTCATGATGTCCGGTTCTTGTATAGGATCCCAGTGCATCTGTTTCAAATCCAAAAGTGATTGGAATCTGTGCCCCGCGAAGATGAAATTTCTTATCCAGTTCACGGTATAATGCCCGGATCTGCGCAGTCAGAATCGTAGTTTCTTTTTGTAAGGATGCATATAATTCTGTGTAATCTCTGTCACTCATATCATCTTATTATTTAAGGAAATATTTTCTCAGAAGGTACGTTGGTGTACAGCTCCATGCATGGCAGTAACTGTTTACGATACTGCTTCCATATGGAGACTCTGCCGGATTTTCCGGATTGTAGAGCTCCCAGAAAGTATCCGCACCGTGATTGATCATGCCGCCCCAGTAATATTTCATATAATCCATTGCCTGGTCTTTTTTGCCGCACATCAAAAGTGCTTCTACATAATGATGGTTCATGTATGGAGAGACCATTGCTTTTTCCGGTTTCAGCTCATCCAGCTTATCAAGCATTGCTCTGCCTTCTTCAATGCTGACTGCACCTGCAAGGATCAGCCATACCTGACTTGCGTAGTTGATCTGTTTTTCTTCGCCACTTACAAACAGGCCTGTTTTCTCATCCAAAAGATATTTTCTGACTGCTGCAGTCTTTTCTTCTGCTTCTTTTTTAAGCTCTTCTGCTTTTTCTGTATCACCAAGGATTTCTGCGATTTTCTGCACTTTCTTTGCGCAGTAGATATAAACACCCTGCATAGCTGTCTGTTTGTTCAGGCCTTCGGTCCAGTCGATGAATCCCCAGAAACCTTCACCGTTTTTCATAAGATTTTTTTCGTCAAACTGCTCGCCTGCGATCTCAATCTGGCGATATGCACATTCACTTAAATCCTGCAGAGTATCTTTATCGCCGGATGCTTCATAATAATCTAGAAGTGTTGCACCAAAGAACATGGAATAGTCCAGAAGAAAGGTATCATCTACGATGAATTTCGGCTCTGTAAACAGGCATGCACTTACCTGACCATTGTCTTTTGTCTGCCCTGCAAACAGGTACAGGCATCGTTTTACGAGATCCATGTTATGGAATGTTTCATAGTTTGCAAGTGCCTGAAGTCTTAAGTCTCCGAGCCACAGACGGCGGTCTCTCTTCGGTCCATCCTCAAATACGGACTGCATGCAGTTGTGCAGGGTACGAAGGCTGACCCTGTCCAGTTTACGGATTATTTCGTCATCACTCTCTACCGGTTTCACATCCTCCATGCGAACAGCAGAAACACTGGTGCAGTACACATCTTCTACTACCATCTGCCATTTCAGAGAAGTATCGATTGCCTCGATTTCCATATAGCGGAACGCATATCTTCTTGGGAGTTTCAGTTCCGCCGGAAGTACATCGATATGGATAAATTCTTCCTGAATCCAGCCACGACTGATCCATCCATTATAATCTGCGGAATCCTCTGTCATTTCTTTTGCGATCTCACCGAATTTCAGTCTGAAAAACGCCGGTGAATCCTGCGGACTTCCTACGGAATTCAGTTTCAGAGTCACATAGCCTACCTGATGATCTCCGAAATCCAGGCAGATTTTATCCCCTTTTGCAAGATGACAGGAAGAAAGATTCTCAATCTCATCTCTCTTATGGACTTCCGGAAAAATCTCTTCTGTTTTTACAATATCTACTATAGCAACAGGACGTACCACTGTCTCGATAAGTTTTGGCGTACATGCCTCTGCTTTTTTTACAAATTCATCATTGGTTACTCGAACCATATTTAAATCAATACTTACTGCTGGCATTATGTCATTTCCTTTCTAAATTCATGCAGACTGAATCTGCAAAATATCAAATTATTTTACCTTTTATTGTAAAATAAGCTATACCATTGCGTCAATATTTTTTACCTATCTTTCTCTTTACAAACCTTTCACGCTGACGTATTCTATAACAGGATGAAGAAAATATAATGTATTATTGAGGTTTTATTATGTCTGAAAATACGCAAAAAAAGGCCCGTTCCATTGAAATGGTAACGGGTTCTTTATGGAAAAATATTATTTTATTCAGTATTCCGCTGATGTGCTCGCAGCTTCTGGAAGTTCTCTTCAATTTAAGTGATGTCGCTGTTGTTGGGCGTTTTGCAGATTACAAGGCACTTGGTGCCGTGGGATCTACCACTTTGCTCGTCACATTGTTTGTCGGATTTCTGATTGGTATGGGAAGTGGAGTCAATGTCCGTGTTGCCCACGCACTTGGTGCCGGAAAGCACAAAGATACCGTGGAAACAGTCCACACAGCACTTCTTTTGTGTATGATGATGGGGCTCCTGATCGGAGCCGTCTGTTTCTTCTTTTCCGGGCGCATGCTCATGCTTTTGCATACAAAAGATGATCTGATCGGACAGGCATCTCTGTATCTGAAGATTTATGCGATCGGGCTTCCGGCCATGGGAATATACAACTTTGGTAATGGTGTCTTAAGTGCCCGTGGCGAAACAAAACGTCCACTTTATTATCTGGCGATTGCCGGTGTTTTGAACGTCATTCTGAATTTATTTTTTGTTATCGTACTTCACATGGCAGCAGCCGGTGTTGCGACTGCCACAGCAATTGCGCAATATGTTTCTGCCGGACTGATTCTGATTCACCTGCTCCGTCGCAAAGATGAATGCCGTGTTTCTTTAAAAGACATCAGATTTCACAGACACGCCGCCATTTCTATTCTGATGCTTGGTATCCCGGCCGGAATCCAGAATGCAATTTTCGCAATTGCCAATCTGTTTGTACAGACCGGTGTTAATTCTTTCGATACTGTCATGGTTTCCGGAAGTACTGCGGCTACAAACGCTGACACACTGATTTTTAATGTCATGTATGCGTTCTATACCGGATGTTCCAGCTTTATGAGTCAGAACTACGGTGCCAGAAACAAAAAGCGTGTGCTCAAAAGCTATTTCATCAGTCTGTTTTATTCATTTACAACAGGCTTGATCCTTGGTCTTCTGCTCTTTATTTTTGGTCATCAGTTCATGTCTCTGTTCGCCACAGACGCAGCGGTTATTGATGCCGGCATGCAGAGAATTAAGATCATGGCCTTTTCATATTGTGTGTCCGCTTTTATGGACTGCACAATTGCAGCATCCCGCGGTCTTGGAAAAACCGTCATTCCTACGATCATTATCATTCTGGGATCCTGTGTTTTCCGTATTGTCTGGATCTACACCATTTTTGCCTGGATTCATACAATTCCGGCATTATTCCTTCTGTATCTCTTCTCATGGATCATCACATCTATCGCAGAAATCATTTATTTCATAATAATCTACAGGAAGCTGTGATCCTGTAGATTATTTTTTTCTTTTCTTCTATATTAATAAGTAGGCTTTGTCATTTCTCCTTCATAACTGTTAAATTATTATCATTTTTTAAAAATTTCACTGTTTTTTTATTGCTTTTATTGATGAATTATGTATAATTAACTCTATGAGAAGTTGGAATGTTCCACTTCTTAGAGGTTAAAGAAGCCAGCATATAGATGGCCCTATTAAAGAAGAGAGGTAAATGTAAGATGGCAAAAATCGATTTAACTAAGTATGGCATCACAGGAACAACTGAAATTGTGTACAATCCTTCTTACGAAGTATTATTCGAGGAAGAGACCAAAGCAGGTCTTGAAGGATTTGAAGTAGGCCAGGAAACAGAACTTGGCGCTGTTAATGTTATGACAGGTATCTACACAGGACGTTCTCCTAAAGATAAATTCATCGTTATGGATGAGAACTCCAAAGATACAGTTTGGTGGACTTCTGATGAATACAAGAATGACAACCATCCTGCAACACAGGAAGCTTGGGATGCTTGTAAAGAAATTGCAAAAAAAGAACTTTCCAATAAGAAACTTTTCGTAGTTGACGCATTCTGCGGTGCTAATGCTGATACTCGTATGGCTATCCGTTTCATCGTTGAAGTTGCTTGGCAGGCACATTTTGTTACAAACATGTTCATCCAGCCAACAGCTGAAGAGCTTGAAACATTTGAGCCAGATTTCGTTGTATACAATGCTTCTAAAGCAAAAGTTGAAAACTACAAAGAACTTGGTCTGAACTCTGAGACAGCTGTAATGTTCAACATTACATCCAAAGAACAGGTTATCATTAACACATGGTACGGTGGAGAAATGAAGAAAGGTATGTTCTCTATGATGAACTACTTCCTGCCACTGAAAGGTATCGCAGCTATGCACTGCTCCGCTAACACAGACCTCAACGGAGAAAACACAGCAATCTTCTTCGGACTTTCCGGAACAGGTAAAACAACTCTTTCCACAGACCCGAAACGTCTCCTGATCGGTGATGACGAACACGGCTGGGATGACAACGGCGTATTCAACTTCGAAGGTGGATGCTACGCTAAAGTTATCAACCTTGACAAAGAATCTGAGCCAGACATCTACAATGCAATCAAACGTAACGCTCTTCTTGAGAACGTAACTGTTGATGCAAACGGAAAGATTGATTTCGCTGATAAGAGCGTTACAGAAAACACACGTGTTTCCTACCCGATCGACCACATCGAAAAAATCGTTCGCCCGATTTCTTCTGCACCGGCAGCTAAAAACGTTATCTTCCTGTCCGCAGATGCATTTGGTGTACTTCCGCCAGTATCTATCCTGACAGAAGCTCAGACACAGTATTACTTCCTGTCTGGATTTACAGCAAAACTTGCTGGTACAGAGCGTGGAATCACAGAGCCTACACCTACATTCTCAGCTTGTTTTGGCCAGGCATTCCTGGAACTGCATCCAACAAAATATGCAGAAGAACTTGTTAAGAAAATGGAAAAGAGCGGAGCAAAAGCTTACCTCGTTAATACAGGATGGAACGGAACAGGCAAACGTATCTCCATCAAAGATACTCGTGGTATCATCGATGCTATCCTTAACGGAGATATCAACAACGCTCCTACTAAGACAATTCCTTACTTCAACTTCGAAGTTCCAACAGAACTGACAGGTGTTGACACAGGAATTCTTGACCCACGTGACACATATGCAGACGCTGCTCAGTGGGAAGAAAAAGCTAAAGATCTTGCTGCAAGATTCATCAAGAACTTTGCTAAATATGAAGGAAATGAAGCTGGTAAAGCACTTGTTGCTGCTGGTCCTCAGTTATAATTTCATAACAAATAGCAAAACCCAAGGGGCTGCCGTTTAACGACAGCCCCATACTTTTATCTAAACGCTTTATATCTATCCCCCAAACTACTACGAAACGAGATGATGAAACATGAGTTGGTATAACGAAGCTATTTTTTATCACATTTATCCACTTGGCCTTACCGGTGCTCCCAAACAGAATGAGTACACAGAACCGGTACATCGCCTGAACACTCTTCTTCCATGGATCGGCCATATCAAAGAAATCGGATGCACAGCCCTGTATATCGGACCGCTCTTCGAAAGTGTCGGCCATGGCTATGAGACAACAGATTACAAGAAACTGGACTCCCGTCTTGGAACAAACAAAGATCTGACTGCTTTTGTAAAAGCCTGTCATGACAAAAAAATCAAAGTAATTTTTGATGGTGTATTCAATCATACCGGACGCGATTTCTTTGCATTCAAAGATATTCAGCAGAATCGTGAAAATTCCAGATATCTGAACTGGTATTGTAATGTAAATTTCTGGGGAAACAATGAATACAACGATGGATTTTCCTATGATAACTGGGGTGGATACAATCTGCTTGTCAAATTAAACCAGAGAAATCCAGAAGTTCAGGATTATATCTGTGATGTGATCCGTTACTGGGTTTCTGAGTTTGATGTAGATGGAATCCGCCTGGATGCTGCCGATGTACTGGATTTTGATTTCATGCGTGCGCTCCGCCGTACTGCAGAAGAAGTCAAACCGGATTTCTGGCTGATGGGCGAAGTAATTCATGGAGATTACAGTCGCTGGGTAAATGGAGAGACTCTGCACAGTGTTACAAACTATGCTCTGCACAAAGCACTTTATAGCGGACATAATGATCACAACTATTTCGAGATCGCCCATACGGTAAAATATCTCCAGAATATGGGAAATCTGGATCTTTATAATTTCGTTGATAACCACGATGTAGAAAGAATCTATACAAAGCTATCCAATAAGGCGCACTTTACTCCGGTTCATATTCTGCTCTATACCCTTCCGGGCGTTCCAAGTATTTATTATGGTTCTGAGTTTGGGATCGAAGGACATAAAGAACGCTCTTCCGATGACAGTCTGAGGCCGGCACTTAATCTTGAAGATTACGAATCTGCCCTCAGTGATAATCCTTGCACTGCTCTCATTGCAGCTCTTGGTAAGATCAGACAGAATACACCTGCTCTGAGCTATGGAAGCTACACAGAACTGCAGCTTACCAATCGTCAGTTTGCATTTGCACGTGATCTGGACAGCGTGCGTGTGATTGTGACTGTCAACAATGACGACAACGATGCCTGGATGAATCTTCCTGCCGGAAATGCTGTTGAATATATTGGCACACTGACCGGGCAGAAAGTTTCTGTAGAAGGTGGACACATCAATGTACGCGTGGGTGCAAACAGCGGTGAGATCTGGGTGCCATCAGAAGAAACATCTGTTCCTGAAACATTTTCTGAAAACAAGGACTCTATCGTTGAAGAAACACCTGTTACTCAGGAAGAAGTCAAAAACGAAGGCTCTGCAGAAACCAAAACAGCCTCTGCTTCCTCTGTACCGGAAGCTGCAAGTACAAAAGAAGACACCGATAGAACTCCTGCCTCTACTGAAAAGGAGCCTGTCAATTTCGATCCGAACAAAGCTCCGGAAGACATGTCCATCGAAGAGCTCCAGGCTGGCATCCTCGCAAAGATGGCAAACAACGGTCCCGTCACCGATCAGATGAAGAAAACAGTTTACGACAATATATGGCACGATTCTCTGGTCAACTGGCTCAAGAGCTTCTGCTGATTCATATTATAAAAGGAATACTGCATCGCAAATCGACAATTCTTTCTTAAGCGATGCAAAAAAGAGGAGTATCTCACACAATTTTCGTGTGATTACTCCTCTTTTCTTTTATATTGCTCTGTTATGCACATTCCCCGTCAGTCTCTGTCGCAATTCTCCACCGAGCATCGTCACAAATACACTTACCGCAAATACAGAAATGCATCTGTCCAGATAATCCGTCAGAAACTGTACTGCAAAGATACTTCCGGTCAGTCCAAGCGGTGTTCTGGAAAGAAGCTGGACCAGAATCGAAGATCCTGATGAGGTCACACCTCCAAATAATACTGCATTGATCACAGAACTTACAATCGTTCCCGGTACAGTGATCAGTACTGCAGCAAACAGCACTTTTACTTTCTTTACGGATAACTTACGAAAAACAAGTCCACTCATGATACCTGTGATCATACCCACAGGTGCAAAATATAACGAATAGATATCCACTGTCATACCCATAAAAATTCCACTGATCAGGTTCGGCAGCATACCAAACCACGGTCCCAGAACTGCACCTGTCAGAATAGTTCCAATGCTGTCCAGATAAACCGGCAGTTTCATAAAGAGTGCAATCTGTCCCCCGACAATATTGATTCCTACTGCCAGTGCCACCAGACAGATCTGGTAAACATTGATCTTGTTTTCTGAATAATCTTTTTTGTTTCTTTTCATTGTTATCTTCATTCTGTCACCTCTCTACAGCTCATGCAGAAGTTTAAATTCATCCTTCTTCCATCTGCTTCCATCATTTTTTCTGAGTACACGTTCCATAAAGAATGCAAAAAATCTTTCAGAATCTGTTTCTGTAAGAATCCTGCTATTCGGTTCTTTTTTCCAGAAGTTCATAGAATCTACAACAGTCTGACCACGACAAACTCCGTCAGTTGCAACGACTGTAAAGCTATCAAATCCATCGCACATGGATCGGTCAATAAAATATGCCACTGCCAGTGGATCATTGATCACGCAACCAATAATTCCCTCCTGTTCCCAGTGAAAATCCATATAAAATCCTGTGATCTTACGAATAAATTCTCCCATCTCCGGATCCAAGCGGCACATATATTCCAGCCTGTTCGGTGTCAGGACAATTTCACGCGTTACATCCAGTCCAATCATATGAATCTTGCTTCCTGCCTTTGCCAAAAGATCATACACAACGGCAGCTGCATCCGGATCACACCAGTAATTATACTCAGCTACCGGCGAACAATTTCCATGACTCTTGAAACTTCCTCCCATGGATACCATCTCTTCTACATTAGCGATCAGTTCCGGCTTTCTCGAAAATACTTTTGCCAGATTCGTCATCGGGCCAAGTGCGATAATGGATATTTTTTCTCTCTCCAGAAGTTCTGTCAGAAAATCAACTGCATTCTTCTTCTCATATTCACCTTCCACTTCCGGAAAAAAGCTTTCTCCAAGTCCATCCATCCCATGGGTATCCCTCGCATCAATATATTCTTCCCGGAGCGGAACTTCTTCTCCAATATAGATTGGAATATCCATTCTGCCAAGCTGCTTCAGAACCTTTCGTGCATTAGCCGCCCCCATATCAGATGGCACATTACCTGATACTGTTGTGATTGCCAGAATATCAAGTTCCGGAGAATTTGCAGCAAGCATGATCGCAAGTGCATCGTCAATTCCCGGATCACAGTCTATAATAATTTTGCGCATAAAAAAACTTCCAACCTTTCCTTCTTCCAGGTGATTTTTATAAAAATCCTCCACAGAAAAAGGTATCGACGATCGGAAGATACCTGCATGACCTAGTTTTTTATACTGGGAGGGTTTCGAACCAGTTATGAAATTTATAAAACATTTCATAAAAATCTACTTATGAAACTTTTTGTAGTATAACAAAAAGGACTCCGGAATGCAAGTATATTTTTACATTCCGGAGTAAAATTTTAGTTACTGTGTATGAAATAAGTATTTACCGATTTTATTCAAATAACTTCTTCACCATATCCGCGTCAAAAATCACAGAAGATACATGATTTACTTCAATCTGATACAGAGCATTTGCAGCAATGTGTTCTGCCGCCTGTTCCAGATCACGGATACCGGTCGTATCAGCAAACTGATCGATCACTGCATCAAGTCCATCCGGAGCCACTACGCACTCTTCTTCTTTGAGGCTCATGCGTTTTAATACTTTCGGAAGTGCAAATTTGGAGAAAATAACTTTCTTTTCTTCTGCTGTGTAATCCGGAAGTTCAATGACCGCAAAGCGGGACATTAACGGAGCACTGATCTGTGCTTTGTCGTTGGCTGTCGCAATCGGATAAACACCGACAGTCGGAACCATACATTCCATATAGTTATCTGTAAATCCAAGGTTATCAAGGAGTGTCAGAAGTACATCCGCCGGATTGCCATTTCCCTTGCCATTGGTTGCCTTATCTAGCTCATTGATAATAAATACAAGATTGGACTCGCCTGCCATGGAAAATGCTTCCATAATGATTCCAGGCTTTGCATTGGCATAGACACGGGAACTTCCGGTAAGCTGCTCCGGATCATTAATGGAACTCATATCCAATGTTGTCCACGGAAGTTTCAGGATACGTGCAACTGCATAAGCAATCTGGGATTTGCCGGTTCCTGCCGGACCAACCAGAAGCAGCCCGTATGCCGGAAGTGTATGCGTACGGTTAATCTGAATGATCGTCTCAATGATTCTCTGTTTTACTTTTTCCATTCCATAGAGTTCTTCATCCAGAATACGGCGCGCCTCTACTGGATCAATGGATTCAAAATAGTTATTTTTCCACTGAATATTCATCATAATGGACAGTGCTCTCTGTGCATGTCTGCGTTCTTCCTGCGACACCTCATGAGATTTCGCAACAGCAAGGTTTCTTCTTGCCCAGAGACGGATATTATCCGGCATGGTCCTTCCTGCACAGGTCATAAAATCCGTGATGCTCTGAATACTGGTCAGCTTCATATCATCGCCGTCTTCATCTTCCTCATCTCCATCCAGAAGCTCTGTCGGTGCATTACTTGCCAGAAGACGTTCGATCATAAACTGCAGGAATCCATCTTCTGCTGAAAGTTTTCCGGCTCCCCCAAACGCAGTTTCACGAATCTTATAGATTGCATATCCATCTTCTGTATTCTGTCCAGATAATCGTACACTAATATGGTTTTCGCCCAGCCATTTTACGAGGCTCACAAAACGTGCATCAATTTTGAGAATATCTGCCGGGAAAACACCGTCCTGTTCTTTGAATTCAAAAGAAGATTTCTGGTTTGGATTGGAAAAGACACCACAGGAATGATGCTTCCACTGACGACTTTTATTATCAATGATCAGGATCGGTTTCTCCGGTGACGGTACTTTTTCATTCGACTGGAACGTCGTATAAGTACATTCCGGATCTTTCTTTTCTGTTTTGCTGTTGCTGAAATCAAATACTGGCATAATAAACTGCTGCTCCTCTTTTATTGTTTGTATTGTTGCAATGATTACCATGAATCTATAATCACTTATCTGTCTTTAATTCTGATAAAACTCACCGCTGCACACATTATAGATTCCCCGTGGAGTAACGCGTATCTCTGGAATGACCGGCAGAGCCATAAAGGACAGAGTGATAAATGGCGCCATAGCATCCGGCACACCCATCTCGTGTGCCTTGTGGATCATTCGTTCCAGTTTTCTATGACTGTACTGAAAACCTGCATCACTCATCAGTCCCATTACCGGAAGTTCCAGTGTATCATATACATGATGATCTGCAACCAGTGTATAACCGCCCTGCGTACGGATCAGTTCCTGTACAGCAAGATACATATCTTCATCATTGTCACCAATTACAATGATATTGTGAGAATCATGGGATACACTTGACGCAATTGCACCACCCTGAATACCAAATCCACTCACAACACCGACACCTGTTTTTCCAGTTGCTTTGTGCCTTTCAACCACCGCAATCTTCTGATACTGTTCATCTGCGGTGAACACTCCCATTTCATGAAGTATCTGTACATTTTTACGGACAGTTGTAATTTCACCTTCCTGCATTCCGACTACATTGAATATACCATCCGGAGATTCCAGCCGCAAGTCTTCCTTTGAGAATTCTCCAACATGAACTGTATTTTTCAGTTCTGATGGACATTCTTTTACAATGATCTCTCCATCCTGATCAATTTTTCTGCCCTTATAGTAAACATCCTGGATCGTCATCTTTTCAAGATTATCCACAACAAGCAGATCTGCCTGATATCCAGGTGCAATCGCCCCAAGATGTGTTAATCCATAACATTTTGCAGAATTGATGGTTGCCATACAGATTGCATCTATCGGATTCATTCCGAGTCCGATAGCCTTACGTACATTATGGTCGATATGACCTTCTTTTTCAATATCTTCGATATGTTTATCATCTGTACAGAAGCAGAATCCCTCTCCATTCATCTGATTCTCTACGATTCCATTCACAATTGCTTTCAGATTTCTTGCAGCACTCCCTTCACGAATATGTACGATCATGCCATTTCGACGCTCTTTCATCGCATATGCAAAATCTGAACATTCATGATCTGTAGCAATTCCGGCCATCGCATATGCCTGCAGATCCATATCAGAAAGAAATGGTGCATGTCCATCCCTGACTTTATCCCTGAACAGTTCCAGTTTCTGGTGCATGGCTTCATCACCCTTTACAACTGATATGTAGTCCATGACTTCACCCAGTCCGAGAATTCTTTTTTTTGAAAGATAAGGTTCCATATCCTGTGCAGTAAGCGTGCATCCATTATCGTCGATCGCAGTTGCCGGAACACAGGATGGCATCATAACAAAAACATTGGCATCCACGTCTTCTGTCTGATTCAAAATATAATCAATGCCCTTTAATCCGGACACATTGGCCGATTCATGTGGATCTACGATAAACGTTGTCGTTCCATGCCTGGACGCCACTGTTACCAGCTCTGCCGGAGTCACAAGTGTAGATTCCAGATGCAGATGACTGTCTATAAATCCCGGACAGACATACCTGCCGCCCAGATCTGTTTCTTCTTCACCCTGGTAGTTTCCGATTCCAACGATCATTCCATCCTGAATCGCAATATCACCTTCCAGGATCTCTCTGGTAAAAACATTCACAATACGGGCATTTTTCAGTACAAATTCTGCTTTTCTCAGTCCACGGGTTACTTTTGAACATTTCTGATATTTCTGTAACTTCATAAAGCCCACACTCCTTTTTATTACTGCCCTTTACAGCAGTTCTATTTTTACCTTATTCTATTATTATCTGTGAAACTTCCGGCAGAAATTTAATCCAGTTTAATCCCGGAAAGTGCCTGTGCAAACGCATTATTTACTGGTTCTGCTGCTTCTTTCTGCTGTTTTTTCAGATATTTCTGTACGTCTCTTTTGTTGACACCGGCTCCTTCTTTGGTTCTTCTGGCCTGGAAAGATGACAGTTTCTCTTTATATCCACATACACATACAAATGTTTCTTCTTTGCCTTTGACCAGCATCTCCATTCGCTTGTGACATTTCGGACATCGTGCATTTGTTGTACGTGAAATTGTCTCTCTGTATCCGCATTCACGGTCCTGACACACCAGCAGCTTACTGTTCTTGCCATTTACTGCAAGCATTCGTTTACCACAGTTCGGACAGATCTTATTCGTCAGATTATCATGACGGAAGGTTCCCGTTCCTGTCTTGATCTCACCAACGATCTCCTCGGTATATTCGCGAATTCCATCAAGAAAGACTTTCTGTTTCAGTTTGCCTTTGGATATATCAGACAGTTTCTTTTCCCAGTCTGCTGTCAGTTCCGGCTTCTTAAGTTCTTCCGGTACAAGTTCCAGAAGCTGTTTTGCTTTGGAAGTCAGATAGATTTCATTGCCTCTCTTTTCCATAAGGAAGGTGTGGAAAAGTTTTTCAATAATATCTGCTCTGGTGGCAACTGTGCCAAGTCCACCGGTTTCTCCCAGCGTCTTTGCTGCTTGTGTATCTTTTGAGGACATATATTTCACCGGATTCTCCATTGCCGCCAGAAGCGTTGCCTCAGTAAAATGTGCCGGCGGCTTGGTCTTACCTGTTGTCAGACGAACACTGCCTATCGGAAGCTTCTCTCCCTGTTTCAATACCGGAAGCTTCTGGTCTTTCAGTGTCTGCTCTTCTTCGTCATCGTCCGTGCTTCCGCCTTCGTAAACTTCTTTCCAGCCAGCACTCACAACCGTCTTGCCACTTGCCACAAAACTCTGTCCCGCTGCCTTCCCTTCCATGGAAGTCTGTTCATATTCAAATGGAGAATAAAGAACACTCAAAAATCTCCGCACAACCATATCATAGATTTTGCGCTCTTCATTTGTCATATGATCCAGCTGTACAAACTGCTCTGTCGGAATGATTGCATGATGGTCACTGACCTTTTTATCATCCACGAAACTTCCGTTTGTATGGATTGGTTTAGTAAGCAGCGCACCGGCAAGTTTTCGATATGGGCCGGTTCCACAGGCTTTCAGTCTCTCTTTGATCGTCGGGACAACATCCTTGCCGATATAACGGGAATCCGTTCTCGGATACGTAAGTACCTTATGATTCTCATATAATCTCTGCATGATATTGAGTGTTTCTTTTGCGGAAAATCCATATTTCTGGTTTGCTTCCCGCTGCAGAGTCGTCAGATCATAAAGTCCGGGAGCCATTGTTTTCTTAGGCTTTCTGTCCACAGATACAAGTTCCAGATCCGTATTGGAAATCTTCTTCTGGATCTCCTCCGCACGCTCTTTCTGAAAAGTTCGATAGCTTCCGTTCTTCGCATCTTTCCATGTCCACTGTATTCCACCAGCCAGCAAAGTTACTCCAAAGTAATCCTCTGGTTTAAACTTACGTATTTCTTCTTCTCTTCTCGCAATGATTGCAAGTGTCGGTGTCTGTACACGCCCGCAGGAAAGCTGTGCATTATGTTTACAGGTCAGCGCTCTTGTTCCATTGATTCCAACCAGCCAGTCTGCCTCTGCTCTGGCAACTGCCGCACGATAAAGATTATCATAATCTCTGCCGTCTTTCAGATTGTGAAATCCGTCACGAATTGCTTTATCGGTTACTGAAGATATCCACAGACGGCGAATTGGTTTGTGACATCCGGACTTATCCAGAATCCAGCGGGCAACCAGTTCTCCCTCTCTTCCGGCATCGGTTGCAATGATGATATCACCGATATCTTTTCGGAACAGCTGTGTCTTCACTGCCTGATATTGTTTGGAAGTCTGTCGGATAACGACAAGTTTCATTTTATCCGGCATCATCGGCAGAGTTTCCATATCCCATTTCATATATTTCTTATCATATTCTTCCGGATCTGCAAGTGTCACAAGATGTCCCAGGGCCCATGTTACAACATATTCTTTGCCTTCAAGGATTCCGTTACCCTTCTGGGTACAATGGAGTACTCTTGCAATATCCCTTGCTACAGATGGCTTCTCTGCTATTACCAATGACTTCATACTTCTGCCTCTTTCTCAGGTTATTATCCGTTGCTGTCTGTTTTCCCAGCAAGCTTTCAGTTAAATCTGCTTTGATGTGAGTATATCATATCCCAACAAAAAAAGGAAGGTATGTCACCTTCCAATCTTATATCCTACGCCACGCACTGTTTCAATCAAATCTCCGGCGCTTCCCAGCTTCTGCCTGAGTGTCCGGATATGTACATCCACAGTTCTGCTTTCACCATCAAATTCATATCCCCATATCTGATTCAGAAGCTGTGTTCTTGATAAAACCATTCCGCTGTTTTTCAGAAGCAGCACTAGCATCTCATACTCCTTCAATGTCAGATTAACAGGTTCCTGATCCACCGTCACTATATGTCTTCCCGGACACAGATACAGGTTTTCCAGATGGTATTCTTCTGCGCCTTTATCCTCTGCCCGACGAAGCCGTGCCTTGATACGTGAGATCAGCTCCATCATACGAAACGGCTTCGGGATATAATCATCTGCACCGCTGTCCAGTCCCATGACCACATCATATTCTGTGCCTTTGGCCGTCAGCATGATTACCGGAATCTTGCGTGTGTCCGGTCTGGTACGCAGTTTTCGTAAAATCGATATTCCGTCTTCTTCAGGAAGCATGATATCCAGAAGGATCAATGCCGGCACTTCTTTCTCCAGTTCTTTCCAGAACAGGGACGGTCGTTCAAATCCTTTTGCATCCATTCCCTGACTCTTTAATGTATATACTACAAGTTCACGAATACTCTCATCGTCTTCTACAAGATAGATCATTTATTTCCTCCTGCCTGTCTGTTTCTTCACAAACAGGTTCTTTTTTATCTTTTTGCAAAGTATAAAAAATGAACGTTAAATTTCCGGCCTGCACAGTGTTAAATGTTTGTAAATTTCTGTCGAACATGCTATGATAAACGAGAACATAAGGGAGGAACTCATGTACTATTTTATTATAAATCCCAACTCCCGTTCCGGCAAAGGTGCTCTGATCTGGAGGGATCTGGAGAACATTCTGCGTGAACGGAATATTAAATACCAAACTTTTTTTACAGAATATAAAGGACATGCTGTTAAGCTTTCTGCTTCCATTACTGCCTCGATTCCGGAAGATAGTCAAATCAAGCTGATTGCCGTTGGCGGTGATGGTACGATACAGGAAGTCCTGAGCGGAGTAAAAGATATTTCCCGTGTCATTTTCGGCTACATTCCCACCGGATCCGGAAACGATTTCTGCCGCAGTATGAAACTTCCACAGGATCCTATGAAGGCACTTGAACTGATTCTTTCCGATAAACGTCCACATCTGATGGACGTTCCTCATATTTCCTGTGGTTCCAGCAGCAGTCGTTTCGCGATCAGCTGTGGAATCGGTTTTGACGCAGCGGTATGCCATGAAGTTGGCGTCACTCCTATGAAAAAAGTCCTGAACAAAATCGGCCTCGGCAAACTGGTCTATCTCTTTGTCGCATTGAAACAGTTGCTTTTCCTGAAGCCATCTTCTATGACACTGCTCATGGATGACAATAAAAAAGAAGAGTTTTCCAAAGTATATTTTACTGCCATCATGAATCAGAAATACGAAGGCGGTGGATTCAAATTCTGTCCCGATGCCAGTCCTTCCGACGGCTATCTGGATGTGATCGTTGTAGACAGTTTGAGCAAACCCAAAGTAATATGTTGTCTTCCTACTGCTTTCTTCGGAAAACATACACATTTCAATGGTATCCACATTTTTCGCTGTAAAAAAATTGATATCCACAGTGAAGCCAGACTGGCCGTACATAAAGACGGAGAATCCGCTGGCCTTTTGCATGATTTTTCTGTATGTATGGAACCGAAACAAATCAATATGATCTCATAGAAGTAATTTCTGCAACGCAAAAAACTTCCCCATAAAGGGGAAGTTTTTTAGTTGAATCCATAGAATTTCTGACATACTTTGTAAGCAGCTACGAACATTTTGCGTCCACCTCTGCCCGGAAGATTGGCTGCACGTCCCAGAATACTGTAACGCAGTTTATGATACAGCCAGAGATCCTGTTCACGAATATACTCCAGCATTTCTTTTTTCTTATCCAGTGCTTCCTGAGTACCTGCACGTACCAGCATGATCGAGGACACGGTCGTAATGATATCCAGATAGCTGAGCATATATTTCTTAAGATGTTTACTGTCAAACTGACAATTATGGAATGCGTCCGCCATCAATTTATTGACACGGATCTGCTGGTCAATTCTCTTAATCATTACCTTTTCATTGACAGACTGATCATCTCTTCCGATAAAATAACGATAAAAATTGACATCCAGATAGTACATGTTCTTCACAAACGGAAGCGGCTCAAATGCAAACAGGTTATCCACATAGAATGTATGCTTCGGCAGTTCCAATCCACATTCGTGAAGCAGTTTTGTACGATAAATAATAGAATGCATCAACAGATATTTACCTTTTGACATATGCACACTGTCCCATCCGAAAATTTCATTCACCGGAAGACAATGTCTGTACTGCATGACTTTTTTTCTGGAAGCACCCTGTTTTTCATATACAAAATTGCTGATCAGCATATCCAGTGTTTTTGGTCCTCTTGTCAGTTCTTCAAGTGTTTTTAAGATTTGTTTATATGCCTCTTCATTTACCCAGTCATCACTGTCAACAACTTTGAAATAAAGGCCTGTCGCATTACGGATTCCGGCATTTACTGCTTCACCATGACCACCGTTTTCCTGATGAATAGCTTTTATGATCGTCGGATATTTTTCGGCATAAGCATCCGCAATCTCAGCAGTTCGGTCAGAAGAACCATCATTGACCACAAGGATCTCCACTTCTTCTCCACCTTTTAACAAAGATTCGATACATTTCTCCATATATGCTTCTGAATTATAACACGGAATTGCTATACTCAACAATTTCATTTTCCAGATTCCTCCTTCATGTATTTTACATAAGCTCTGAATGCAGACGGAATCGCGTACTGCTTTTCAGACTGTTTTTTCTCAGCAAAAATAAATGGCAATCCTCTGTCTGTGTCCAGCGCTGCCACCCGAATCAGATATCCGGTCATCCTCCATTCAATATGCGAAAAAATATGCTTCGCATCCGGAAGTTTCTCAATATAAAGCGGTTCCAACTGCATATTTTTTACCTTATCCAGCACTTCCTCCCGTGTAAGATGGCCCAGAAGATTCGGAAGCTCATATAATCCGGCAAGAAGACCTTTTTCCGGTCGTTTCTGTATAGCAGTTTTCTCTCCGTCCTGAATCACAAGCACTGTCCTGTTTTGCAGAATACGCTCCTTCTTCGGTGCTTTGACCGGCAGCTCCTCTACTGTTCCGTGTCTGTATGCAAGACAGTACTCCGACACTGGACATGCTTCACAGCGTGCTGATCCATTCGGTACACAAACCACTGCCCCAAGTTCCATCAGCGCCTGATTAAAATCTCCTGGTGTCTCTTCCGGCATTATCCCCAAAAGGTTTTCTTCAATCTGCCGGCGTACTGACTGTTTCATAATATCCTGTCTGTCCTCTGTAATTCTGGATATCACACGAAGAACATTTCCATCTACTGCCGGTACCGGAATCTGATAAGCAATGGATGCAATCGCACCTGCTGTGTAATTCCCGATTCCTTTCAGACTCAGCAGTTCTTCGTAAGAAGCCGGAAGTTCTCCCTCGTATTCACAAACTACCGTCCGGGCTGCCGTCTGCATATTGCGGACGCGATTATAATATCCCAGACCTTCCCAGAGCTTCATCAGCTTCTCTTCCGGGCATTCTGCCAAAGCCTGGACATCTGGAAGCTCTCCGATAAAACGCTGAAAATAAGGCTTCACGGCCTCAACTCTTGTCTGCTGAAGCATAATCTCCGATACCCACGTATAGTAGGCATTGTTTTGATCTCTCCAGGGAAGAATCCGTTTATTCTGTCTGTACCAGTCTGTAAGAGGTTGTACGATTTCATTCAGCATGCTTCTGTCTTTTATCTGATCATTTTTCATCTTTTACCCTCAGTATGTTTTAGTATAACATAATTTCAGCCAAATGCCAGTTGATTTTTTTTATTTTACCGGATAGAATGTTATTACTTGGGATCATACCTGTAAATAATTATCTCCCATTACTAAAATTAATATTATTTTTGATACGAAAGGACCCTATTATGGACAGTATTATTTTTGATGTTGATGGAACTCTGTGGGATTCAACAGAAAGTGTTGCTCAGTCCTGGACCGCATATCTGCGGGAAAAAGAACATATGGATATTACCCTGACATCAGCCCGTCTGATGACACTTTTTGGGCAGACTCTGTCTGATATCGCACGCCAGATTTTCCCTGACTGTTCAGAAGCAGAACAGCTTCGCCTTATTGATGGATGCTGCCAGGCCGAACATGAAGCTCTCTTAAAAAAATGTGCCCCACTTTATGAGGATCTTGAAAAAATGCTGCAGATCATGTATAAGAAATATCCACTCTATATTGTCAGTAACAGTCAGAGTGGCTATATTGAAGTTTTTCTTCAGACATCAGGTCTTGAAAAATATTTCAAAGGTCATCTTTGTAATGGAGATACCGGTCTGGACAAAGGCTCCAATATCCGTAAACTTGCAGACACATATGATCTGAAATCCCCCGTATATGTCGGTGATACGTTTGGCGATTACCAGGCATGCCAGAAAGCAAATGTTCCTTTTATCTTTGCTGAATACGGCTTCGGAGAAGTTCCAAAACCGGATGCACGCATCTGCAAACCAATGGATCTTGTCAATATTTCTTTATAAATTCTCTCAAACAAAACAGGCACGGAAGATTTTTATCTCCCATGCCTTGTTTTATCTTTGTATTTATTTCTTGATGCATTTCTTTTTCAGGTATACCACAAATCCTACAAGAATCGCAAGAATTGCAAGAATATAAATAAACTTTGCAGTAAGACTTGTTGTGTAGGAATCTATAAATGTCACGATACCAAACAGAATCAATGTCACTCCGGATCCCTTAGTCATTTTTTTCTCATCATACTTTTCTTTGCGAAGTTTTGTGTTTCCACCCTTCAGAAAAATATCGCCATGTCCTGTCAGAAGCATGATTCCAACGATCAATGCTATTCCCGCAAGGATAAAATCAAATGATCTGTCCATTTTTTATCTCCTGTAATTATATATTAGTAAAAGCATACGATTGGCACACCATACTGTATGATATCATACAAAACTGCTGCATTATCCGGTGGAAGATTGATACATCCGTGAGATCCGTCTGTAAGATAAATATCACCGCCGAATTCATCTCTCCATGACGCATCGTGGAACCCAATACCTCCATCAAATGGCATCCAGTACTGTACCTCTGATTCATATTCATAAGTTCCGTCTGCTTTCATGGTTCCTCTCAGTACATCCGGACTTTTCTTATAGTACAATGTAAAGATACCTGCATGTGTCTGACGATCAGCATAACTCATATTTCCAGATACAAAATCTGACTCAAAGATATCGGAACCATTTTGATAATAATACATATGCTGTTCACTTAAATCTACTTCTATATAAGTATCACCCAGATCATTCACTCCGTAAGAATTGGCCGTCTGTGAATAAACAGGCTCTCTGGTCGTCTGTGTACCAGACTGAATTTCCTGACTCAGCTGAGCAGCCTCGGCAGCCTGATCGATTTTCCAGCCATATACAGAGCTGGAAACGTAAACGGTTCTGCCACTTGTGGTCTGGAACTCACGCTCTGTACCGACCGTATCATAAGTAGCTGCAAGCTGTGCAACATAATCTGATACATGCTGCTGGAAGGAATTATCATCCCAGATCAGCTGACCTTTCTCATCAAACTGCAGCCAGTCTTTGATCGTGTCGCCATTCAGAGTTGTTGTCTGACTGCCAAATGTATAGGTAATACTTGCTTTTGTATAATTATTACATGCTTCCAGTGCAGACTGCAGTGCCGGATCATCCTGTGTAACCTCTGCATTCACATATGCTTCCGGTGTATCACTGAAATTTACCGAAGTCTGACCTGCATCTACAGCAGCATTCAGTACTTTATATGCTTCTTTGATATTCAGTTTACTTCCCACTGTTTCCGGTACGATCACAAACTGTCCGTTCTGATATGCAACATATGCATTTTCCGGTTCTGTCTGATTCTCTGCCTGGGCACAGCTGAGTGTCTTAAGCTGTTCTTGCAACTGTGTTCTGTTATACCCTGTATTCTCGGATACAGTATAACTTTTCTGTTCATAGAGTCCTCTGATCCACTCATATGGCTTCTGCTGTTTCAGGAGCTTCAGAACTTCTCCTGTAGAAAGGTACTGATAACTGATATCCGCTCCGGAAATCGTCTGTGGTGCCTGATCTCTGGCTGAAACTTCAATGGTATAATTCTCAAACTTTTGTTTGAAAAGATTTTCTACCTCTGCTGCCGTCATCTGAGAACAGTTCACACCATTGATCCACGTACCTTCAAAGAATCTGTCCGCAAAATAATAACTTGCAGCCGCATAAGCACTCCCGCCAAGAACTACGATCATCAACATAATAAGGCCAAAAATCCGCGCCCCTTTGTGTTTCTTCGCAGATTTAGAATTCTGATACTCTGGTTTTGCTGATCTGTTCTTTTGCGTATTTGTTTTTCTGGATTTTTTCTTCCTGGAAGTTGACTGATCCGGCATTTCCATATCATCTACCGGAACATATACAACCGGACCTGGTCTGGCAGATTTGCGATGCTGTCTTACCGGCTGTGGATCTGGTTCTTCCTCTGCAGAATCATCATAATCTCCAAGGTCATCCATCTCATCTTCGTCCGTTTCCGGTGGAGCTATGATTTTATCCATGGTTGCATTGATTTCTTCTTCAATGCCTGTATTCTCATCCGACACTCCAGAAGTGTCTTCCTGAAGTCCGTCCTTCATTTCTTTGTTGCTCATTTAATATACTCCCTGAATATAAACAATTGAATACAACCATCTATTTATCCTGTTTTTTCCTGTAACGTTTCCATTATAACATACTTCTGTATTTTTGCACCTTAATTTATTGCTTTTTTATATTCTTTTTCCGAGGGTTGGAGCATTATAGTAACAAACCCCTGAATCTTAAGACTCAGAGGTTTGTTCAAAGTTCTGTTTATTTTAGATATTGTGATTATTTCTCAACCAGAAGACTTTCTCCCGTCATTTCTGCAGGCTGTTCCATTCCCATCAGCTGAATCAGAGTCGGGATGATATCTGCGAGGCATCCATTCTCTCTCAGAGTGTATTTCGGATCAGCGTTTACAAGAATGAACGGAACCGGATTCGTTGTATGAGCAGTCCATGGCTCTCCTGTCTCATAATCAATCAGCTGCTCTGCATTTCCGTGGTCAGCACAGATAAACATCTGTCCGTCAACTTCTTTGAGAGCTTCTACTGCTCTTCCCACACATCCATCAACTGTTTCGATTGCTTTGACAGCTGCTGCCTGTACACCAGTATGACCTACCATATCCGGGTTTGCAAAATTGATAATGATCACATCATATTTATCAGATTTGATTGCATCCACCAGCTTGTCACAAACTTCCGGTGCGCTCATCTCCGGCTGAAGGTCATAAGTTGCAACCTTCGGAGATTTAACGAGAATTCTGTCTTCTCCTTTGTTTGGTTCTTCTACTCCACCGTTAAAGAAGAAAGTAACATGTGCATATTTCTCTGTCTCAGCAATACGAACCTGTGTCATATCATGAGCCGCAAGATATTCACCAAATGTATTCTTAAGAAGTACTTTGTGGAACGCAACCTGTTTGTTCTGAATTGTTTCATCATAATCTGTAAAGCAGACATAAGTAAGATCCAGTTTCTTAGCTCTTTCGAAGCCTTTGAATTCATCATCGCAGAATGCTCTTGTGATCTCACGTGCACGGTCTGGACGGAAGTTAAAGAATACTACAGAATCTTTGTCCTGGATCTTTGCAACCGGCTGTCCGTCTTTCTCAATAACTGTCGGAAGGACGAATTCATCTGTCTTATCATTATCATAGGAAGCCTGAACTGCTGCTGCAGCGTCTGTACCTTTGACACCTTCACCTTCTGTCAGGGCTTTGTATGCAAGTTCTACACGATCCCAGCGATTATCTCTGTCCATTGCATAGTAACGTCCGGAAACAACACCGATCTGTCCAACACCGATTTCTTTCATCTTGGCTTCCAGCTGTTCAATGAATTCTTTTCCTGATGCCGGCGGTGTATCACGTCCGTCAAGGAAGCAGTGTACATAAACTTTATTAAGTCCTTCTCTCTTTGCCATCTCAAGCAGTGCATAGAGATGTGTATTGTGGCTGTGTACACCACCATCAGAAAGAAGTCCCATAAAATGAATAGCAGAATCATTTTCTTTTGCATTTTTCATTGCTGCAAGAAGTGCTTCATTCTTGAAGAAATCTCCATCGTTGATTTCTTTTGTGATTCTGGTAAGCTCCTGATATACGATACGGCCTGCTCCCATATTCATATGTCCTACCTCGGAGTTACCCATCTGTCCATCCGGAAGACCTACTGCCAGTCCACTGGCGTTTCCTTTTACAAATGGATATTCTGTCATTAATTTATCCATAACAGGGGTTTTTGCTTCATAAATTGCATTTCCCTCATGTCTGTCATTCAGTCCATAACCATCCAGGATCATTAAAACGGTTGGTTTCTTACTCATAATATTCTCCTTTTATTGTATATTTGTTCTGCATTTTAGCGCAGTATTACTGGTATCTTTTCCTATTATATAGTACCAAAAATTTAGAATTTTTCAAGGATTTTATCAGAAAAGCTTAACGGAAGTACGGATAGTTTGTCTTTCGTATCTGCCTGGAGCTGTTCAAGCCAGCCTCCGCAGATTGCTGTCAGAAGTTCCATCATCATTCCACGGGATTCCGGAGCAAATTTTTCCACACGTTTCACCATCGCAGCCAGACTTTTCAGTCCTCCGGACTGTACTTCACTCAGATTCTCGTAACCGGATGCCTGTAATGTTGCAAAAAGATCTTCAATCAGAAGTCTCTTCTGTTCCGTATCCATACCATCGATCCATTTGTGCAGGATTTCAATAAATCGGAGTGCCGTTTTGTTCAGACTGTCTCGCCGTACCAGCGCCGGTCCCTGCACCTCCCAGGAAAATCCATCATGCTGGAGAAGTCCCTTACTAGAGCTTGCAACAATAACTGGTTCTTTTTCATGCTCCAGAAGCGTCCCTATAATAGAATACTCCGGAATAATACGTATAATCTTCGGCATCATTTCTTTCATTTCCGGCAACTCTTGAAATTCTCTGGAGAATCCGGGCCCGTCATTAGAATAGATTTCAAGTATCTTTTCATGAGCACTTTTGCACATCACCGAGCCATAAATCGCAAGGTTTCCACCTTTAGAATGTCCTCCGACTCTGAGCATTCCATCTGTATGTTCCGAGATTTTCTGTAAATACTCTATGGCTCTTTTTTGTGCCGGAACTACACCTGTGCTGAGATTAAAATCTTCTTTCCATCCTATGATCGTATCATCCGTTCCGCGAAAAGAGACATAGGAAGTGCCATCCTCCAGAACAATTTCCATTGCAGCAAACTGCTGCTCAGCTTCCGTTACAATATCATTCACATAATTTCTTACCACACATTTTCCAAATCTGACAGACTTCGCCATTTCCATCATCATAAACGGAGCCAGGCGGATAAAAGATTTATCCGCCTCCAGTTCTTTCATCGTATGAAGTTTCATAAATTCTTTCGTCAGCTTTTTCAGTCCGATTCCCTTCTGTTTTGTCACTGCCGAAATTCCATCCAGATTCACATATGAAAAACATGCAAGAATCAAATTGTCCACTTCGTTAAACTGCGACTGTTCAAAGGAAAGATCCCCTCTCCAACTGATGTAATCCATAATATTTCCCATAAGCAACCCCTTTTGTGAAATTTTATACTCCGTCCACAAAGCAACTTAAGGTATCTCTGATCTATACGATCTTATTCTCCATATACACGAAGCATGCTGCTTACTTTACGTACTGAGCTTCTTCCACTCAGTTCTTCCATTGCCGTACGGAAATCACCTTCGCGAACTTTGGCTGTGATGACAACAACTTCGGCACTTTCTTCTGCACGGGCAGCTTTCTGAATGATCTGTGCTACGCTGACTCCATATTTTGCAAAGACAGCAGTCATTTCAGCAAGTACACCACAACGATCCTCTACGATCAATCTCATAAAATAACGATTATAAGTATCTGCCATCTTCTTTACCGGAAGTTCTTTATAACAGGTACATCCGATTCTGGCACAGCAGTTTGCCTTAATATTTCTTGCAATATCAAAAAGATCTCCTACAACAGCGCTTGCTGTCGGAAGCTCACCTGCGCCACGACCATAGAACATGGCATTTTCTACTGCATCACCATTGACAAATACAGCATTATAAGAATCATTTACAGATGCAAGCGGATGACTGCTTGGAATCAGCATTGGGCAAACATATGCTTCAATTCCCTCTTCTGTATTCTTTGCAACTCCAAGAAGTTTTATGTCACATCCCATTTCTTTGGCATATTTGATATCTTTTGCTGTAATCTTGGTAATTCCTTCAATATAAACGTCATCAAAAACAACTCTGGAATTAAATGCTACAGACGCGAGAATTGCCACTTTTCTTCCTGCATCCAGTCCTTCAATATCTGCTGTCGGATCGGCTTCTGCATAGCCAAGTTCTGTTGCAAGTGCCAGTGCATCTTTGAATTCCATTCCATCCTGGGTCATCTTTGTAAGAATAAAGTTTGTTGTACCATTGACAATACCCATAACTTCTGCCATATGATTACCGGCAAGACATTCTTTCAATGGACGAATGATCGGAATTCCACCTGCTACAGCTGCTTCAAACAAAAAATCTACATGATGTGCTTCTGCTGCATCAAGAAGTTCTTTACCATGTACCGCAATCAGATCTTTATTTGCCGTTACGACATGTTTTCCTGCATTTATTGCTGCCAGTATGTAGCTTCTTGCCGGTTCAATTCCACCGATCAACTCGATCACAATATCAATTTCCGGATCATTTACGATTTCATCCCAATTGTTGGTCAGAACGGCCGGATCTTCAACCTTTGCAGCAGCTTTTTCCAGATTACGTACCAGGATCTTCTTGATTTCGATCTGACTTCCAAGCTTCGGAATCATGTCTTCTTTCTGCTTCTGTAATACCTTATATACACCTGTTCCTACTGTACCAAAGCCCAGAAGGGCAGCACGAATGACTTTTTTATCCATTTTGAAATAGGCTCCTTTCTCCTCGTCCCTTATCTCTTTGTTCTTATATTACTGTTCACAGGTAATATCCCGCGAGGTGTTTTTCCATGAATATGGCAAAATCCCGAGACATACGGGGCAAAATGCTATCACCGAAGGTGATGTGGAATGCATTTTAACCAAGCTACTGTGAACGAAGTGAACAGTGAATATTTTACCACTTGTGTTTAATAGTATTGTATAAAGCGGATTTTGTCAAGCGCGGACATTTGTACGTCTCTGGAAACAAAAAAAAAAGCCAGATACCTCTTACCTGGCCGGTTTGAAGTATCTGACTCTTAAAATCATCTTATTGATAATTATTTGTAGTTAACAATCTTTCCGAAATCTGGTTTCAGGGAAGCTCCACCAACAAGTCCACCATCGATATCACCCATTGCAAACAGTTCTGCTGCATTTCCTGCATTTACAGATCCGCCGTACTGGATACGGATAGCTTCTGCTGTATCTGTGTCATAGATTTCAGCAACACACTCACGGATACCTTTGCAGATTTCCTGAGCCTGTTCGCTTGTAGCTGTTTTACCTGTTCCGATAGCCCAGATTGGTTCATAAGCGATAACCATAGTTTTAGCCTGGTCAGCTGTTACGTTCTGAAGACCAACTTTAACCTGCTGACGGATCCAGTCCATAGTGATGCCCTGTTCTCTCTGCTCAAGAGATTCTCCGCAACACATGATTGGTGTAATGCCATGTTCGAAAGCTTTAAGTACTTTCTTGTTAACGTCTTCGCTTGTTTCTCCGAAGTAATCTCTTCTTTCGGAATGTCCAAGGATAACATATTTAACACCAGCGTCAACCAGCATAGCCGAAGCGATTTCACCTGTGTAAGCACCTTTTTCTTCGAAGTACATGTTCTCTGCTGCTACAGCAATATTTGTACCTTTGCAGGCTTCAACAACCGGAACGATGTCGATTGCCGGAACACCGAATACTACGTCTACTTCATTGTTCTGTACAAGTGGTTTCAGAGTTTCTACTAATTTAACTGCTTCGCTTGGAGTCATGTTCATTTTCCAGTTTCCAGCGATAATTTTCTTTCTTGCCATTTTTATTATCTCCTTTTTTATTTATCATTAGCTGCTGCTACGCCTGGCAGTTCCTTACCTTCAAGGAATTCCAGAGATGCTCCACCACCAGTAGAGATGTGAGTCATCTTATCACCATAGCCAAGGATATTTACTGCTGCTGCGGAGTCACCACCACCGATGATAGTTGTAGCTTCTGTATCTGCAAGAGCTTTAGCAACTGCTTCTGTACCATGAGCAAAATTCGGCATTTCGAAGCAACCCATTGGTCCGTTCCATACAACTGTCTTAGCATCTTTTACAGCGTCACAGAAAATCTTTTCTGTTTCTGGTCCGATGTCCATTCCTTCCCAGCCGTCCGGAATGCATCCACGTTTTACAACCTGGATATTGCAGTCGTTAGAGAAGTCATCACCGATTCTGTTGTCAACAGGAAGAAGAAGCTTAACGCCTTTTTCTTCTGCTTTTTTAAGCATGTCTAATGCATACTGAAGATAATCATCCTCACAGAGGGAATTACCAATGTGTCCGCCAAGAGCTTTGGAGAATGTATAGGACATTCCACCACCGATGATCAGAGTATCAACTTTGTCAAGAAGGTTGTTGATAACAGAGATCTTGCTGGAAACTTTCGCTCCACCAAGGATAGCTACAAATGGTCTCTCCGGATTTTCTACTGCATTTCCAAGGAATGCGATTTCTTTTTCCATCAGATATCCAACAACTGCGGTATCTACATATTTGGTAACACCAACGTTGGAGCAGTGTGCTCTGTGAGCAGTACCAAATGCATCATTTACGAATACATCGCAAAGGGAAGCAAGTTCTTTACTGAACTCATCACCGTTTTTGGTTTCTTCTGCACGATAACGTGTATTTTCAAGAAGAATAACTTCTCCGTCTTTCATGTCAGCTACTGCTGCTTTTACGGTATCATCAACAACAACCGGGCTCGGAACGAATTTAACTTCCTGTCCCAGAAGCTCTGTGAGACGTTTTGCAACAGGTGCAAGAGAAAGTTCCGGTTTTGGTTCTCCCTTCGGTTTGCCAAGGTGTGAGCAAAGAATGATCTTTCCGCCATCTGCGATCAGCTTCTTGATTGTAGGAAGAGCTGCTACCAGACGGTTCTCATCTGTGATTTTGCCGTCCTGCAGAGGTACATTAAAGTCACATCTTACCAGAACTCTCTGGCCTTTTACATTGATATCATCAACGGATTTTTTGTTTAATCCCATGCTAATATTCCTCCAAATTCATAAAAAATGGGCCCGGTCCAAATCAGACCGGACCCTGACTGAGTCTATTTGTGTCATTGCAAAATGCAACAACTTACTCCACACTTTAACTTATGGACTTAATTAAGCGTTCAGAAGTTTTCCAAAATGTTTGATTGTACGAACCATCTGGCTTGTGTAGGAGTTTTCATTGTCATACCATGAAACAACCTGTACTTCTGTTGTGCCGTTCTCAAGTGGCAGAACCATTGTCTGAGTAGCATCAAACAGAGAACCAAATCTCATACCAACGATATCGCTGGATACGATTTCGTCTTCGTTGTATCCGAAGGATTCGTTAGAAGCTGCTTTCATAGCTGCGTTGATCTGCTCTTTTGTAACGTTTCCTTCAACTACTGCTGTAAGGATTGTTGTAGAACCTGTTGGGGTTGGTACACGCTGAGCGGATCCGATCAGTTTGCCGTTCAGTTCTGGGATAACCAGACCGATTGCTTTTGCAGCACCTGTGCTGTTCGGAACGATGTTAACTGCAGCTGCACGAGATCTTCTCAGATCACCTTTTCTCTGCGGTCCGTCAAGTGTCATCTGATCACCTGTGTAAGCGTGGATTGTGCACATGATACCAGATTTGATCGGTGCAAGATCGTTAAGAGCCTTAGCCATTGGTGCAAGGCAGTTTGTTGTACAGGATGCAGCGGAGATGATTTTATCTTCGTTTGTAAGTCCTTCATGGTTTACATTGTAAACGATTGTTTTAAGGTCGTTTCCAGCCGGAGCGGAAATAACAACATGTTTAGCACCTGCATCAATATGAGCCTGAGCTTTGTCTTTGGATGTATAGAAACCTGTGCACTCGAGAACTACGTCTACACCGATTTCTCCCCAAGGAAGTTCTGCAGCGTTAGCTTTTGCATAGATTTTGATTTCTTTTCCGTCAACTGTGATGGAATCTTCTCCTGCTACTACTTTGTCAGCCAGAGCATATCTTCCCTGAGTTGAGTCATATTTTAATAAGTGAGCCAGCATTTTCGGGGATGTAAGGTCGTTGATAGCAACGATTTCAAATCCTTCTGCTCCAAACATCTGACGGAATGCCAGACGACCAATACGGCCAAATCCATTAATTGCAACTTTTACTGCCATGATAAATTCCTCCTATGAAATAAATGGTTGATTATGGCGTTTGTTAAAGAAACGTCAACCTATTGCATATTGTATCGAATCTCGTACAAAAATTCAAGGGGATTTTATAAAAAACATCAGAAATTTCTATTTAAAAGGAAATGAAACCATAGCATATGCGATTTTTGCATGCTATAATAATGTCAATCCATACAAAGGAGGATACAAAAATGTCAAATCAGATCTTATGGGACTGCCATATGCATTCTTCTTTTTCTGCTGACTCAGACACATCTATGGAAGATATGATCCGCGAAGCAATCTGCCGGGGTCTCACCGGCATCTGTTTTACAGAGCATCTGGATCCTGATTACCCACCTACACCGGATAATGAAATATTTGAGCTGGATCTTGATGGATACAGAGAGACTCTCTTTAGACTCCGAGAAAAATATCAGAAGGAACTACAGATTCATTTCGGTATTGAGCTTGGTCTTCAACCACATTTGAACAGTTATTTTCACAAGCTTTTGAAAACCATGCCGTTTGATTTCGTAATTGGATCTTCTCATATTGTACACGGATATGACCCTTATTATAAAGAATATTTTAAAGGGCGCGAAGAATCTGCATGTTACCAGGAATATTTTGAATCCATTCTCGAAAATCTGCATGCATTTTCTGAGATGGATGTATATGGACATATTGATTATATTGTACGCTATGGCCCGAATCAGAATAAATACTATACTTATGAACGTTACCAGGATATTCTTGATGAGATCCTGCGCACCGTCATTGCCAGGGGACGGGGAATTGAGCTGAATACCGGCGGTTTCCACTACGGCCTCGGAGAGCCAAATCCCTGCCGTGCAGTCATTCGCCGCTATCGCGAACTTGGTGGTGAGATCATCACTGTCGGTGCTGATGCACATGGACCGGAAAAGATTGCCTATGATTTCGATAAGGCTGCTGCAATACTTGCAGACTGCGGTTTTAAGTACTATACTGTATTCCAAAACCGTAAACCGGAATTTGTCAAATTATAATTTTCAGATAAAGATACAAAAGGAGGAGATCCATCATGGCAAAAAAACGTCTTCAGAAAAAGCGTGAAGCTGCCAAAGCAGAAACCCCGAAAATAACTACAAAAAAAGTTCAACCAATTAAGGTTGAAACAACAAAGACTGAACCTGTTAAAGTCGAGACTAAGAAAACAGAGCCTATCAAGGTTGAAACAAAGAAAGTCGAACCTGCTAAAGTTGAAACGCAAAAAGCTGAAGCTGTCAAAGTTGAAACAGCTAAGGTCGAATCAGCTAAGGTTGAGACTAAAAAAACAGAGACTGCCAAAGTCGAAACTACAAAAGCTGAACCAGTCAAACTGGAAAATAAGCGTGATGATGATCACATCTATCGTGAGCGTCTTGCCCGTCATCTGGACGAGCTGAAATGGCTCTACTGTGAACTGTATCAGGATAACCCATATGTCACAATGCATCTCAATGATCTTCTCAAAGTCCTGAAGAAATTCTATGATATGAGAAATGATGCCTTGAAAGAATCTGATCTGAATCGCGAAAAAGATCCGACATGGTATAAACGCAACGATCTCACCGGTATGATGATGTATGTCAACGCTTTTGCCGGTACTCTTTCCAATCTGGAATCCAAACTGGATTATATACAGGAATGCAATGTCAATTATCTGCATCTGATGCCACTCCTTGACTCCCCGAGGGGACGCAGCGACGGCGGTTATGCAGTTGCTGATTTCCGGAAGGTTCAGGAAGAACTTGGAACCATGGATGATTTTGCAGCACTGACTGCTGCCTGCCATAATCGCGGCATCAACGTCTGCCTGGACTTCGTCATGAACCATACATCCGAAGACCACGAATGGGCAAAACGCGCCCGTGCAGGAGAAAAAGAATATCAGGACCGTTACTTTTTCTTTGATAATTATGATATTCCTTCATTATATGAGCAGACCTGCCCGGAAGTGTTCCCGACAACTGCACCTGGCAACTTCACCTGGCTGGAAGACCTTCATAAACATGTTATGACTACTTTCTATCCGTATCAGTGGGATCTGAACTACCGCAATCCGATCGTCCTGAACGAAATGATCTTTAACATGCTGTACCTGGCTAACCAGGGTGTAGATATTGTCCGTCTGGATGCTGTACCATATATCTGGAAGCAGCTTGGGACGAACTGCCGTAACCTGCCACAGGTTCACACCATCGTTCGTATCATGCGTATGATCTGTGAGATCGTATGCCCTGGCGTTCTTCTTCTCGGAGAAGTTGTCATGGCTCCTGAAAAAGTTGTTCCATATTTCGGAACTGTCGAAAAACCAGAATGTCATCTGCTGTACAACGTTACGACTATGGCAAGCACATGGCACACAGTTGCAACAAAAGATGTCTCCCTGCTTCGCCGTCAGCTGGATATCATCTCCGAACTTCCGAGAGATTATGTATTCCAGAATTATCTGCGTTGCCATGACGATATTGGATGGGGACTGGATTATGAATATCTTGAAAACTTCGGTATTCAGGAAGTACCTCATAAGAAATATCTGAATGATTTCCTTACAGGAAAATATCCAGATTCTTTTGCACGAGGAGAACTTTATAATGATGATCCGCGTCTTGGTGATGCAAGACTGTGCGGAACAACAGCTTCTCTCTGTGGTATTGAGCGTTTTGGATTTGAAGGAAATCAGGAAGGTGTGGACAGAGCTGTCCGTTATGATATTACACTGCATGCATTCATGCTCTCTCAGTCCGGTATCCCGGTAATCTACAGCGGCGACGAGATTGGTCAGGTGAATGATTATTCTTACAAAGATGATCCGGAAAAATCCGATGATTCACGTTATCTTCACAGAGGAAAATTCGACTGGAAGCTGGCTGAAAACCGTCATGATCCTGCTACTGTACAGGGCAAACTTTTCCCTATGCTTGATAAACTGGAGCATATCCGTTCAAGCCATGGTATATTCAACAGCAATGTGCCAATTCATACCATTGACACCTGGGATAATTCCATTCTCGCCTTTGTACGTGAGAATGATGAAGAAAAATTTATCGGAATCTACAATTTCAGCGAAAATGATAAAGTTGCATGGATCAATGAAGAAGATGGTATGTACACAGATCTTATCTCCGGACGTGAGATGGAAGCCAAAGGTGTGCAGATTCCTGCATTCGGATGCTATTGGCTGTGCAGAAATAAACAATAATTTTTAAGTACATAAATATTTAAAAAGGCTCCGGTCAGATTGACCAGAGCCTTTTTATTCGAATTCCTATTCTATTTGCGTAATTTATCAATAAATGCAGTAAATTTTCCTGGGTTTTCTTTATCCAGAGAACGTGCATAGATTCCCTTCAGCCAGACAGTGATCACATCGATCAGTACCGGTGCAAAGGTCATCAGGATGAATACCAGGATGATCATTCCAAAATCCAAAGAACCAAGAGAAAGCAGTTTCTGGAAAATAACGGCCGCCGCAAAGAATATAAACTGCATACCGTAAATGATCGTCTTACGATAGGTATTCAGTGGTGCATAAACGGTCTTCAATGCAGCCATATAGTTCCATCCCGTAACAAGAACACAGGCCGTATTCAACATTTCTGTGGAATGATATACATTCTGACAAACGAGCATGACCGCAAACACACACGATGTAATCGTGAGTGCTGCCGGAAACGCATTGATAAATACATGCCTCAGGAACGTGTGATCAATCTTCTCGTAATTGTTTTCCTGTGCAAGCAGGAATGTCGGAATACCTACCGCACACGCGCTGATCAGCGACATCTGGATCGGTTCAAACGGATACGTATTTCCAAAGAAGATCGTCAGCAATGACAACATAACGGAAAACATCGTCTTGATCAGGAACATGGATGCCGCCGTACGGATGTTGTTTACGACTCTTCGTCCCTGATTTACAATATGCGGCATAGATGCAAAATTTGAATCCAGAAGAACGACATTTGCAATATTCTTTGCAGCATCACTTCCCTGTGCCATGGCAATACTGCAGTCAGCCTCTTTCAGGGCAAGAACATCGTTGACACCGTCACCAGTCATAGCTACTGTATGTCCCTGGGACTGCAGTGCCTGAAGCATCGCTTTTTTCTGCTGTGGCGTCACCCGTCCGAACACGCTGTACTCTGCAACTGCATTCTGAAGCATCTCATCGGATGTCAATGTCGTCGCATCTACATATCTGTCGGCATTTTTAAGTCCGGCACGCTTTGCAATCGCTGCGACCGTCACCGGATCATCACCGGAAATGACCTTAAGATCTACCTCCTGGCTTTCAAAGAATGCCAGTGTATCTGGTGCTTCCTCTCTGATCACATCTGTCATAAGCATCAGTGCAAGCGGTTCCAGTCCCTCTGGAAGTTCTGTCCCTTCTACCATCTGGGAACTATGCGCCAAAACCAGTACTCGAAGCCCGTCTTCAGCATATACCTGACATCGTTCTGTCAGCTCCTGGTTATCTTCTGGAAACAGGAACTGTGCTGCTCCCATCAAATATGTGCCTTTTTCTTCAAAAACGGCACCACTGTATTTTCTGTCGGAAGAAAATGGAATCACATGTTCCAGTGTCATACCCTGCTTTGCCGGAAAACGTTTACGCAATGCATCGATCGTTGCATTCTGATCTTTGAGTACGTACATCATATTGCACATGATCTCGCCGACTTCGTCCATAAATGCCGGACCTGCGTCTGTTTCATCTGCCGAAACCTCAGTTGCAGAAACTTCTGTTATTTCTGTATCGGATACTTCGGCTGCCTGTACTTCTGTCTGTCTGAATTCCGTATCCATTTCTGTCAGTTCTGCTGATTCCGTAATCTCGGCCAGTCCTGCATCGACTTCCGCATCCGTACTCTCATCTTTAGAAACTCTGTAAGGCTCCACACGCTCCACGCACATGGTTCCTTCGGTGATCGTACCAGTCTTGTCCAGACAAAGTGTGTCAACTCTGGCAAGCGTCTCAATACAATAGAGCTCCTGCACCAGTGTCTTCTTATTAGCAAGGACAAGTGCTCCAAGTGTCAGTGCAACGCTGGTCAGAAGAACAAGGCCTTCCGGGATCATACCAAGGACTCCGGCTACCATACTTACGATAGAATCCTTAAATGTATCTCCGACAATATAGTACTGCTTGTAAAACAACAACGCTCCAATCGGTACAATAATGATACTGATCACCTTCAGAATCGCATTCAGAGAATTCTTCAGTTCTGAATTGTGACGCTTGAATTCTTTTGCCTCACTGGTGATCTGGGCTGCATAGTTGTCCTTTCCGACATGGATGATCTGACAGTTTGCCTCTCCGGAAGTCACAAAACTTCCGGAAAAAAGCTCATCTCCCACATTCTTGGGAAGATTGTCTGATTCACCAGTCAAAAGAGATTCATTGACCTCTACACTGCCTTCAAGCACCCTCGCATCTGCCGGTACCTGATCACCGGTCTTGAGACAGACCACGTCATCCAGTACCAGTTCTTCTGTCGGAACGGTCCATTTCTGTCCTTCACGGATAACAACTGATTTTCTCGCTGTAAGGATTGCCAGCTTATCGATTGTTTTCTTGGCACGTATCTCCTGTGCAATACCGATCAGAGTATTGATAACAATGATACATACAAAAAATGCATTCTTATAAGAGCCAACCAGAAGTACAAGCACCAGAAGTACAAGGTTCAGAAAGTTGAAAAATGTCAGTGTGTTTTCTCTTATGATCTGCTTATAGGTCCGGGTATTCGGATTCTCGTCCGCATTAACCTTGCCTTCTGCGATTCGCTCATTTACCTGTTCATCTGTAAGTCCTGTCAACATTTCACCTCACAATTTACTGTTTGCTACAAATTAATATTTCCAAACAGCATTCTCTATTTTACCGTTGGCATTCTCCCCCTCACAGCCGAATTTATTAATATTCTTCTTCCTCTTCACCCTCACTGATGTCAGACTTTGGTTTGTCCAGTCCCTCGATCACGATTCCATGTTTCTGTGCATAATCCCACAGTGCAGCATGGATTGCTTCTTCTGCAAGAAGTGAGCAGTGTACTTTGACCGGCGGAAGTCCGTCCAGAGCTTCCATAACGGCTTTATTTGTGATCTGCATTGCCTCTTCGATAGTTTTTCCTTTTACCATCTCTGTTGCCATACTGCTGGTTGCAACAGCAGCACCACAGCCAAATGTTTTGAATTTGCATTCTTTGATGATATGAGTCTTATCATCGATATCAAGGAACATTCTCATGATATCGCCACATTTAGCGTTACCAACGGTTCCTACACCACTTGCGTTTTCGATTTCTCCTACATTTCTTGGATGCTGAAAATGATCCATAACTTTTTCACTGTACATAATATAACTTCCTCCTGTTATTTTCTTCTTATTTTCTTCGGTCTATCATCGTCTGCCCTTGATAAACACTTTTATTTATTACTGCTGATGTTTCTTGATAAAATCTTCATATAATGGAGACATACTTCTCAGATACTGTACAATTTCTTTCAGTTTATCTACTGTAAAATCAAGATCTTCTTTTGTTGTCTCATCGCTTAAAGTAAGTCTCAGAGAGCCATGTGCAACCTCATGCGGTACACCGATCGCAAGAAGTACATGAGACGGATCCAGAGAACCTGATGTGCATGCAGATCCACTGGAACCGCAGATGCCGTTCTGGTCAAGCATCAGAAGCATAGATTCTCCTTCAATGAACTGGAAACTTACGTTTACATTGTTCGGAAGACGTCTTACTTTGTCACCATTCAGTCTGGAATATGGAATCTCAGTAGTCAGACGATTGATCAGATAATCTCTCAGCTCGATTTCCTTAGCAGTACGTTCTTTCATAGTTCTTACTGCACGTTCTGCTGCTGCACCATATCCAACAATTCCAGGAACATTCTCTGTACCTGCACGACGTTTACGTTCCTGTGCGCCTCCATGTACAAAGGATTTGATCTTGACACCTTTACGAATATAAAGGAAGCCGATTCCTTTCGGTCCATTAATCTTGTGTCCACTGGAGCTCAGCATATCAATGTTGTATTCATCCACATCGATCGGTACCTGACCAAATGCCTGAACTGCATCTGTATGGAACAGGATGCCATGTTCTTTGGCAATACGTCCAATTTCTTTGATTGGCTGAATGGTTCCGATCTCATTGTTTGCAAACATTACAGAAATAAGGATGGTTTCCGGTGTGATTGCTTTTTCCAGTTCATCCAGACGGACAACTCCATTCTCATCCACATCAAGATATGTGATCTTTGCTCCTCTCTCTTTTTCCAGATATTCACATGTATGCAGAATAGCATGATGCTCGATCTTGGTTGTAATAATGTGATTACCTTTGGATTTGTATGCTTCAAAGGTAGCCTTAAGTGCCCAGTTGTCTGCCTCACTTCCGCCTGCTGTAAAATAAATATCTTCTTTTCTGGTATTCAGTGCATCTGCAATCTGCTGTCTTCCTTTTGTTACAGCCTCTTTGCTCTTCTGTGCAAAATCATAGATACTGGAAGGATTTCCATAATATTCAGAAAAATACGGAAGCATTGCATCAAGAACTTCCGGAGCAGTTTTGGTTGTTGCTGCGTTATCCAGATATATTAATTTACTCATGTTTTTTCCTCCTGCTTAAAAAATGAAATTTTACATTTTTTCCTGTTGTTTTTTCCGGCTTTCTTCAATCAACTGATCCAGCATCATAGTATCTACCGCCTGTGTGATACTGTCGTTGATTCGTTTCCACACATATTTCGTCACGCAGATATCGTGATTCTCACAGGTGCTCTCATCTTCCATTCCGGAACACTGTGCAGCTTCCAGACTTCCCTCCAGAACCCTCAGGACATCACCCACGGAAATCTCTGCTGCCGGTCGTCCCAACCGGTAACCACCACCGGCACCTCTGGTACTATCCACCAGACCAGCCTTCTTAAGCTTCGCCATAAGCTGCTCCAGATAGCTGTCTGAGATATTCTGTCGGCTTGCAATACTCTGAATGGAAACGGCTTCTGTTTCACAATGCAGACCCAGATCAATCAATGCTTTGAGACCGTATCTTGCCCTTGTTGACAGTTTCATCCACTCACCTCTTTAATTCCTAGTGTTTTCGTCGGATTTATTTCAAATCATACTTTAGCAGAAACCCTCTGTTCTGTCAAGGAGGTTTTCTGCATATACTGTCAAAAAAGTCACAGGACGTTTTTCATGTCGAAAGAACGATTTTTCAAAGGAACTTTCCTTCTGACTTCTGCTGGCCTGATCAGCCGTATTATGGGCTTCTTTTATAGAATATTCCTTTCACATACCATTGGTGCAGAAGGAATCGGTCTGTATCAGCTGGTTGTTCCTCTGCAGCATCTGGTTCTTGCCATGACCACCTTCGGGATTCAGACAGCACTCTCCCGCCTGATATCCTCTCACACGGCACTTGGAGAAAAAAAAGAAGCGCAGGACTGTTTCCGCATTGGTACCTTTCTTGCTCTTTTTCTCTCCGGTATAGCCGCATGGAGCATTTTTACTTTTTCTGATTTTTTTGCTGTACAGATTTTAAAGGAACCGGCTACTGAATCACTGATTCGCCTGCTCGCCCTAAGTTTTCCCTTTGCTTCCGTCCATCTCTGTGTTAATAGCTACTATCTTGGACTGAAAAAAGCTTCTTTTCCCGCTGCCACACAGATTCTAGAACAGGTCGTCCGTATTTTTTCCACCTGCCTGCTCTGGCAGATCTGTCTTTCCCGCAATATTGCTGTCACCGCAATGATTGCAGTTGCAGGAAGTTTTCTCTCAGAACTTGCCGCTGCTCTGTGTTCTTTTATCTGTGTAAGTCTGAACAGTTCTGTATCTTCACATCATATAGAAAAACCTGTGCAAAAAATATCTGAGATCGGGCATATGGCACTTCCCCTGACTCTGAACCGGCTTCTTCTCTCTGTACTGGCCGCCATCGAAGTTGTATTGATTCCCCAGTGTCTCCGTATGTATGGTCTCTCTCCATCCGAAGCTTTGAGTCTCTATGGAGTTTTTACCGGAATGGCTCTTCCCTGCATTCTTTTTCCTTCTACCGTTACCAGCTCTGCATCTGTCATTCTGATGCCCTCTGTTGCGGAAATGCAGGCACTTGGACACCGCAAAAAAATCCGCTATATCACACGTACCACCTGTACTGCCTGTATCCTTCTCGGATCTTTATGCACCACCTTTTTTTACTTTGGGGGAAATTTTGCCGGAACCATACTTTTCCATAATACAGATGCCGGACTCTACATTCGTACACTTTCATTTATCTGTCCGTTTCTTTATACAAATATTGCACTTACCAGTATTTTGAATGGTCTGGGAAAAACCGGAACAACACTCGTTCACAGTGTTCTCGGGATTCTTCTCCGAATCTCTTTCGTAATATTTGCCATCCCTGTCCTTGGTATACGTGGATATCTGTATGGACTTCTGCTTAGTGAAATTCTGCTCAGTCTTTTACATATTTATGCACTGTATCATATGGAATTTTAGCAATTACACATGGTAACTTTATAAAGTTTTGCGTTAAATATATAACATTTCTATCGACAACCACTTTTTAATCGTTTATAATAAACGCGATATGTCCGATGCTGTCGGACAAACGGGGAACGCCCCGCATATGCAATTATGAATATACCATTATGTCCGGTAAATTCCGGATGCGAGGAGGAAAATATGGGATTCACTTTTTTAAAGAAACTGCCTACACCTGCCGAGATCCGCAACCAGTATCCCATCGATGCTGCAATTCAGGAATTGAAAGCAAAAAGAGATCAGGAGATCCGTGATGTCTTTACAGGCAAATCTGATAAATTTCTTGCAATCATCGGTCCATGTTCTGCCGATAACGAAGATGCTGTTTGTGATTATCTTCTTCGTCTGCGTAAAGTGCAGGATAAAATTGCAGACAAAGTTCTGATCATTCCACGAGTTTATACAAATAAGCCACGTACTACAGGTGAAGGATACAAAGGTATGGTTCATCAGCCAGATCCTGAAAAAGCACCCGATATGCTTGCCGGACTGATTGCCATTCGTAAAATGCATATTCACGCAATTCAGGAAAGCGGTTTCACCTGTGCAGATGAAATGCTTTATCCGGAAAACTATCGTTATCTTTCCGACATTCTCTCTTATGTAGCTGTCGGTGCCCGTTCTGTTGAAGATCAGCAGCATCGCCTTACCGTCAGTGGTATGGATGTGCCTGCCGGCATGAAAAATCCGACCAGCGGCGATTACAGCGTTATGCTGAACTCTGTTGTTGCTGCACAGGGTTCTCATCGTTTTATATACAGAAGCTGGGAAGTTGAAACAACTGGTAATCCTCTTGCACATACCATCCTTCGCGGTGCTGTAAATAAACATGGAGAGGCTATCCCGAACTACCATTACGAAGATCTTCGTCTTCTGTGGGAAAAATATCAGGAAAAGAATCTCCAGAACCCGGCAGTTATCGTAGACACCAACCACTCCAACTCCAACAAAAAGTATGAACAGCAGGTTCGTATCGCCAAAGAAGTTCTTCACAGTCGTATGGTCGATCCTGAACTTCATAAACTGGTAAAAGGTTTCATGATTGAAAGTTATATCGAACCTGGCAATCAGAAGATTGGCGGAAATCATATTTATGGAAAATCCATCACAGATCCATGTCTCGGATGGGAGGAATCCGAAAAACTGCTTTACACAATTGCAGAAATGTGTTAATTACTAAGAACGCCAAAAGGCAGAGCCGTTTATCTGACTCTGCCTTTTTAATGTCTGGGATGTGCTTTCATATACACATCTCTCATTCTTGCTACATTCATTCCCAGATAAATCTGTGTAGAAGAAATATCCGAATGTCCAAGCATTTCCTGCACGCTTTTTACATCTGCTCCGTTCTGCAGCATATGTACCGCAAAGGAATGGCGTAATGTATGTGGTGTAATATCTCTGTGAATTCCGGCATCTACCGCATATCCTTTCAAAACTTTCCAGAATCCCTGTCTGCTCATAGATTTCCCCGAACAGTTTGTAAATAAAGAGGATTCTTTTTTGTTCTTAACAAAAAAACCTCTGGAATGCTCCATATATTGCAAAATTGCATTTCTGCTCACATTGCCGATTGGAATGATCCGCTCTTTTTCTGAATCATGGCAGATCACATATCCCATCTGCAGATTAATATCTGTAATCTGTAAATGGATCAGTTCACTGACTCTCATTCCTGTTGCATACATCAATTCCATCATAGCATTGTCCCGAATACCCTTAGGTGTGTTCAGGTTCGGTTGTTTTAGCAGCCTGTCTACTTCTTCTACCGACAGAATTTCCGGCATTTTTTTCTCTAATTTTGGCGGCTTTAGTGTTTCAGACGGATCTTCCTGCATTTTCCCTGTTCTTATCATATAATGATACAGTGCTCTTATTGATGCAATATTTCTGGAAATTGTAGATAATGCCAGATTCTCCTTCTGCAATTCCTTCAGATAACCTTGTAGATCCGTCTTGGTAACTTCTGAAAAATCCATAATCTTCTGATTACGAAGATATCGGGCCAGTTTTTTCAGATCACGCTCGTATGAAATCTCCGTGTTCTGCGATGCCTTCTTTGCCTCTCGCATATACGCAATAAAATTTTCTATTACTTTTTCCATTCCCATTACTTCCCGTATTATATTAAAAATTTATCTTCCCCAAATGTATCTGTATTATACTTGCAATTTTACATAAAATCAAATCTTTTTTCTGTGCTAAACCCTTTTAAAATCAGGCTTTTCCGTGTTTTCTACAAAATATCGCAGATTTATTGTCAACCAATACTATATATGGTAAAACAACCTTTAAAATATTTTCAAATTCTGTATTAAAATTTTCATTATGACCGGATTGCAGTAAACCTCTGACAGAATTCCAGCACACAGGACAACTGCACATATCAGCATTTTCACTATATAAGTCGATACCTGTCCCGAAAAAGAGCTATGGTTTTTCCAAATTCTCATCGAATATTCATATACATTCTTACTTACAGCAAAAAAACATGGTACGTAAATAATAAACTGAGGAAACATCAGTCCTATGCCGATCAAACCACCGTGAAATCCGAACTGAAGGATTGACATGGTCATCAACATACCCATTCCTATTCCCAACAAAATCATTCCACCTACCGCAACCAAAACCCCAAATATCGTCAGGCCACTGCCAGCAACAAGAAGAAACAAACCTCCCCTCATTCTCAGCACTTTCCAGAAATACTCTCTGCTCCCTTTTTCTGCATAAATTCCCATAAGATATAATGCAGATACTGTATTTTGTTTCCACTGCATTTTATATATCAGATTCGGAAGCACAATCCCAATGACACACCCAATAAAAAACAGATAATAAGCCGGTAATTCTCTGTTTTTATTTACTGATAGTTTTTGTTTCATCTCCTCACCCCATACCAGTCTACGGAGTTTTTCTCAGACTTAGAACATAAAAAAAGGATATGACACTTCTCAGTATCATACCCTTTCTGAACTTCTATGTCCCCGAAAGATTACTTCGCATAATCTACCGCACGGCTCTCACGAATCACATTAACTTTAATCTGACCCGGATATTCCAGTTCAGCTTCGATCTGTTTGGAGATATCTCTTGCCAACAGAACCATATCTGCATCTGTAACCTGTTCCGGTACTACCATTACACGAATTTCCCTGCCTGCCTGAATAGCAAAGGACTTGTCGACTCCCTTAAATTCATTTGTAATGTCTTCCAACTGTTTCAAACGGTTTGTGTAAGTCTCAAGTGTCTCTCTTCTTGCACCCGGCCTTGCTGCTGAAATTGCATCAGCTGCCTGAACAATACATGCAACAAGAGATTCCGGTTCCACATCTCCATGGTGAGACGCAACTGTATTGATGACAACTGCGGATTCTTTGTATTTCTTACAAAGATCTACGCCAATCTGAATATGTGAACCCTCTACCTCATGATCGATAGATTTACCGATATCATGAAGCAATCCGGCACGTTTTGCCATACGGACATCTACACCGATTTCTCCGGCGAGAATTCCTGAAAGCTGTGCCACCTCGATAGAATGTTTCAAAGCATTCTGTCCATAGCTTGAACGGAATTTCATACGTCCAAGAAGTTTCAGCAGTTCTGGATGGATACCGTGAACACCAACATCCATTGCTGCGTTCTCACCATCTTCACGAATCTGTGTTTCTACTTCTTTCTGTGCTTTCTCTACCATTTCTTCGATTCTAGCCGGATGAATACGTCCGTCAACGATGAGTTTCTCCAGAGCCACTCTGGCGATCTCACGGCGAATCGGGTCAAAAGCAGATAAAACGACTGCTTCCGGTGTATCATCAATGATCAGATCAACACCTGTCAGTGTTTCAAGAGTACGAATGTTACGTCCTTCACGTCCGATGATTCTACCCTTCATCTCATCACTTGGAAGCTGTACAACAGAAATTGTAGTCTCTGCGACATGGTCAACTGCACATTTCTGAATTGCATTTACCACGTACTCTTTTGCTTTCTTGCCAGCTTCTTCCTTGGCTCTGTTTTCCAGTTCCTTGTACATTCTGGCAACATCAACTTTGACATCATCTTCTACACTTCTGAGTAACTCGTCTTTTGCCTGGTCGGAGGTCAGACCGGAAATTCTTTCCAGTTCCTGTACTCCTTTTTGTTCAAGTTCGTCTACTTTCTTTTCTCTTTTTTGTAACTCAGCAACTTTTGCTGTGCACTCTGCCTCACGCTTCTCTACTGCATCCGCTTTTTTATCAACCGATTCCTCTTTTGATAAAACACGTCTTTCGTATTTCTGCAGTTCGGATCTTCGTTCCTTGGTTTCCTTCTCAAGTTCATTTTTCGTTCTGAGGGATTCTTCCTTTACTTCCAATAAAGCTTCTCTCTTCTTCGTCTCAGCAGTTTTTAAAGCTTCATCTATGATGCTTCTTGCTCTGTCTTCTGCTGTGCCAACAACTTCAGCATCTTTTTTAGCTTTGTTGTTAACCGCAACCTTGCAAGTAAGAGGAACCGCAATAAGCAGTGCGACCGCTACAGCGACAATTGCTACAATAATTGTAATTGCCACAGGAGCACCTCCTTATTTAGTTTTCATTGTACAAATACAACAATACAAGTTTAGCTGTTTTTAGGATTTATGTCAAGTTTTTCTACATAATTTTTAACTCATAACTGTTCAGGTACAGAACCATTATGAGATATCCATTTCTTCCAATACGGAAAAAATATCTCCGGAGCGAAAACCACGTCGTGCCAGATACCCATACAGCCGTCTCATTTCCCTCTCATCAAGGCTGCTACCTGGAGCATATTTCTTCTCTACCATCTGCCGAAGGAGTTTCCTTTCATCCGGCATCTCCAGTTCTGCCGCTTCGTCCCATGCACTCTGGATCGTCTGACGGTCAATCCCTTTCTGCTGTAATTCCTGGAATATCTTCTGGTGACTCTTGTCATGAATCCTGTACATAATATAATTCGTCGCATATCTCGCATCATTTACATATCCATAATCCTTCACATATGCGACAGCATCTGCTGCCAGAGCTTCCGAAAAGCCGGCACGGAGAAGCCGATCATATAATCCCTTCTCCGTGCGGTCCATATGTTCCAGAAGCTTCAGTGCTTTCTTACGAACTTCTTTCTGCTGCTGTTCCATATCTGTCATTCAATTATTCCTGCTCTTCTTCTGCATCCTGCGCTGCCGGATTCTGCTGTGCAGCCTCCTCTTCTGGAAGAAGATGATACTGGATTCTTACCTGTTTTTCGATTTCTTCACAGATTTCCGGATGATCTTTCAGGAAAATCTTCACATTCTCTCTTCCCTGTCCGATACGCTCTCCATTGTAAGAGTACCATGCACCACTCTTATTCACCACATTGCATTCTGATGCAAGATCAAGAATCTCACCTTCTCTGGAAATGCCAGTACCAAACATAATATCAAACTCAGCCTGTTTGAACGGCGGAGCAACTTTATTCTTAACAACTTTGACCTTGACATGGTTACCAACCATCTCGCCACCCTGCTTCAGGGTTTCTGTTCTTCTGACATCAAGACGTACAGAAGCATAGAACTTCAGAGCTCGTCCACCGGTCGTTGTCTCCGGATTACCAAACATAACGCCAACTTTCTCACGAAGCTGGTTGATAAAAATAACCACACAGTTGGATCTGCTGATCGCTGCAGTCAGTTTTCTCAAAGCCTGCGACATCAGACGGGCATGCAGTCCAACATGGCTGTCTCCCATATCACCCTCGATCTCCGCCTTCGGAACAAGCGCCGCAACAGAGTCCACGATTACAATATCAACAGCCCCTGAACGAACCATTGTCTCAGTGATCTCCAGAGCCTGCTCACCATTATCCGGCTGTGAAATATATAAATTGTCAATATCAACACCGATATTCTTTGCATACACCGGATCAAGTGCATGTTCTGCATCAATAAATCCGGCAATTCCGCCTCTCTTCTGCACCTCAGCTACCATATGTAATGCAACCGTTGTCTTACCACTGGATTCAGGTCCGTAGATCTCCACGATACGTCCCTTCGGCACTCCACCGACTCCAAGCGCAATATCCAGTCCAAGAGAGCCTGTCGGAACCGCTTCTACTACCATATTAGAACTGGAATCCCCAAGCTTCATTACAGATCCTTTACCGTACTGCTTCTCAATATGTCCAAGAGCTGCCTCCAGCGCTTTCTGCTTCTCTTCATTAATCATCTTATGGATTCTCCTTATATTTTCTTAATTTCAAACGCTCATACCAAACCTATGTTCGTGTTTTCTTCTTATATGCTATTATAAATCGTCGGCAAAGTCAAGCAAAACTTTTCGACAAAAAGGGCACCGTTTCTGCACGGTGCCCTGCATCATATTTGGGTTTACTCCTTATTTATCACCGATCAGCCAGTTGTACATTTCTTCGTACTGTTTTGCAGAATGACTCCAGGAGAAATCTGCTGCCATGGCACGATCAACCATCTTGTTCCACTCGCGTTTATTATCGTAATATACACGTTCTGCATTGCGGACTGTTGCAAGCATTTCATGTGCATTGTAATTCGTAAAGCTGAATCCGGTACCTGTTCCTTCAAATTCATTGTACGGCTGCACTGTATCCTTCAGGCCGCCTGTCTCACGCACGATCGGAAGTGTTCCATAACGGAGACTCATCAGCTGGCTGAGCCCGCATGGTTCAAACAGAGACGGCATCAGGAATGCATCCGATGCTGCGTAGATTCTGTGTGAAAGCGGCTCATCATAATAAATCTGTGCCGATACTTTTCCATGATATTTCCAGTCAAAATGACGGAACATATTCTCATAGCGCTCTTCTCCTGTTCCAAGCACTACGATCTGTACAGCGTCCTGACAGAGTTCATCCATTACGTATGCGATCAGGTCAAAGCCTTTCTGATCTGTCAGACGGGAAACGATTCCGATCAGCATCGCATTCGGGTCTTCATTCAGTCCAAGATCTTTCTGAAGCTGGATCTTATTCTTAACTTTTTCCTTACGGAAAGTCTTTGCATTGTAGTTTCTGGTAATACATTTATCTGTTTCAGGATTGAATACATCATAATCAATTCCATTGACAATACCTCGAAGATCATGTGCTCTGGCACAGAGAAGACCATCCAGACGTTCTCCATAGAACGGAGTTTTGATTTCTTCCGCATAAGTATTACTTACCGTAGTTACTGCATCAGCAAAAACAATTCCACCTTTCAGGAAGTTTGCATCTTTGTATGCTTCCAGTTTATCCGGTGCAAAATAATAATCAGAAAGTCCTGTGATTCCCTGAACAGTCTTTACATCCCATACTCCCTGGAATTTCAGATTGTGAATTGTCATAACTGTCTTGATTCCCCAGAAAAATTCATTCTGCTGGAAGGAATCATGCAGATATACCGGAACAAGACCTGTCTGCCAGTCGTGACAGTGGATCACATCCGGGCGGAAACCGATAACCGGAAGGACAGACAATACAGCCTTTGAGAAGAATGCAAATTTTTCAAGATCCCATGGGGCACTGTCATATGGCTTCGGTCCACTGAAATAATATTCATTATCGATAAAATAAAACTGGATTCCTTCGTATTCCATATGCATAATGCCAACATAGCAGTTTTTGTATCCCAGATCCATATAAAAATGAGTAATGTATTCCATTTTATCTTTCCATTCCTGTTTCATACAGGCATATTTCGGCAAGATAACACGGACATCAAAATAGCGCTTATCAAAACATTTCGGAAGTGCACCAGCTACATCGGCAAGTCCTCCTGTTTTAATAAATGGTACCGCTTCTGATGTTGCAAATAAAATTCTTTTCATCTGTAAATCCCCCTCCTTGTATCTCGATGCCAGATTATTGTTATTTCGAACATCCGCTCGCTATTTTCTGACATTTCTGTCTGTGACAGACCTTTTGTTTATTATACTCCAAAACCACCTTGTTGAAAAGAGTGATTTTTGTATTCAAGGCGAATTTTATCTGCAATAAGTGCAATAAATTCTGAGTTGGTCGGTTTGCCTTTTCCTGTGCTGACCGTGTACCCAAACAGTGCATCGATCGTATCCATCTTGCCTCTGCTCCATGCAACTTCGATCGCATGACGGATAGCCCTCTCCACCCGGCTCGGAGTAGTCTGATGTTTTTTTGCAATTGTCGGATAAAGTACTTTTGTGATCGAATTCAACATTTCCATATCGTTAACAGACAGAATGATCGCATCTCTCAGATACTGATAGCCTTTTATGTGTGCTGGAACACCAATTTCATGTATAATATTCGTCACATCTGTTTCCAGATTCCGTTTTCCGTAAGGCGCCGGTTCCTCTCTCACCGCCTGTCGCACCGGTTCTCTCATTTTTCGTTCATTTCCCCTGCGTATATGTTTGATACGACTTAAGAGCACCTGTTTGTCAAAAGGTTTCAGCATATAATAATATGCGCCAAGATTGAACGCATCTTCTGTGATTCTTTCCTGTCCCACCGCCGATACTACAATAAAAGCCGGCTGTTTCTTTACTGAACTGTCATGACTGCAGTGTTCCATAACGGTAAGTCCATCCATCTTCGGCATAATGATATCCAATACAACAACATCCGGTTCTTTTTCTCTGATGATGCTGCAGATTTCTTCTCCATTGTGTGCTTTTCCGACCAAAGTCAGGTCTTTATCTTCTTCGATCATCTGACCGAGTATGTCAGCCATTCTAACGTTATCATCTGCAATCGCCACATTTAATTTTTCCATGAGGCCTTTCCCTCCTAACCAACAAAAATCTTCTTCCTTACAACAAGGACATTATAGTGGAAAGGCCTTCGCGAAATCAAGCCGAAACTGGCTGAAATACGGCATTTTCGTTCGGCCTGAATCGACTTTTTCAGATATTTTCCAGCATGTTTTCTGCAAAAATACCATATCCTCCTGTAGAATCCTGTATAAAAACATGCGTGACAGCTCCCACGAATTTTCCATTCTGAATCACCGGGCTTCCACTCATTCCCTGTACAATTCCTCCTGTCAGTTCCAGAAGTTCGGGATCTGTCACCTGAATTACAAAACTTTTATTTGTATCTTCATGATTCATGTCAATTCTTGTTATCTCAGCATCGAATTCACGTACCGTTCCATCCACACAGCACAATATGGATGCCGGCCCGATTTCCAGTTCCTGTTTGTATGCAACTTCCATCTTTCGCAATCCAAGCTCCTCCGGCAGTTCTGATAATCTTCCATAAATTCCCTGTTCACAGTTTTTTTCTATACTTCCGATGATTTTTTCCGCCTCATAATGAATCAGACCGGAAAGTTCACCCGGACTTCCGCTGCTTCCTTTCTGGATCCCAACGATCTGTGCCTGATACAGGTCACCATCATCAATATGAAGAAGCTCTCCGGTATCTACATCGCTGATTCCATGACCAAGTGCTCCGTAATTTCCATTCTGATCAACAAATGTGAGTGTCCCGATTCCCTGTGTATTATCTCTCACCCATATCCCCAGCTTATACTCGCCCTTGATATCTTTTACCGGACTCAGCGACAAAGGAATCTTTTTTCCTTTTCTTATTACCTGCAACTCCACAGTATCCTGTTTCAGCTTTTCGAGATCTTCTACAAGATCTTTTTTAGTTTCAATAATTTCATCATTAAATGCAACGATATAATCTCCCGGCTCTATAATTTTTTCTGCCGGTTCCTCCGCACGGCCTTCTTCAGAAATAATCTCACCGGTATCAATTACCAGTACTCCGTCGGTTTCCATATAGATTCCGACAGTGCTTCCACTGACAAGCACTGTCGTACTGTCTGTGGGGATTACTTTGACATCTTTAAACGGTATCACTCCCAAAATTCTGCTGGATAACAGATAACTTCCATCTCCGGAAACCGTAATTGCATCATCAAAAGAAAGCAGCGGATAATCCAGTACATTCTTCACCTGCTGTTCCTGACTTTCTGTCACATAAAGCTCATCAGGAATCTTCCTGTCAAGATATCGATATCCCAGCCATATCACCGTCAGCAGATCCAGGCATATGATCCACCAGAGAAGATGTCTGTATTTTGTTCTTCTGTCCATTCTGCCACATCCTTTCTTTTGTAAAACCAAACTCTCTTCCACCAGCATTTTTACAGAAAAAAAAGAGAAGCGATCCTGTTGGATCATCCTCTCTTATTATGCTGTGAATACAGCTATTTCAGTCTTGTATTTTTATGAACCCGTGCCAATTCTTTCATTTCTTTTGCGTTTTCAAAAACTGCCTGTGTAAGTTCAGCTCCACCCAGAAGTCTGGCAAGTTCTCTCACAGAATCATCTCCTTCCAGCGGATGAATCTCCGTGATCGTTTCTGTACCCTTCTGATGTTTTTCGATTTCAAAATGTGTATCTGCCATTGCAGCAATCTGCGGAAGATGCGTAATACACAATACCTGGTGACATTTTCCGATAACTGCCATTTTTTCGGATACTTTCTGCGCTGTCCTGCCACTGATACCTGTGTCGATCTCATCAAAGATCAATGTCTCTATCTGATCTCTGTCTGCAAGAATTGCTTTTATTGCAAGCATGATCCTGGAAAGTTCACCGCCAGATACAATCCTGCCTAATGGTTTTACGCTCTCACCCGGATTGGTAGAAATTTCATATTCTATATCATCAAACCCATTATCTGTATATTCTTTTTTTCGTTGAAAATCAATATGAAACTGTACGTCCAGAAAATTCAGATCTTTCAATCCCTCAATAATCTTATCCGTAAGCATCTGGCTGTATTTTTTCCGGATAACAGAAAGTTTATCCGAAACAATTTCAAGCTGTGCTCTGCTTTTTTCTACTTCAGCTTTTGCTCTCCGGAAATTCTCCTCATATCTGTCAAGATCTTCCAGTTTTTGTTTCTGGTTGCCGCAGTATGTGTGGATTGCCTCGATTGACTGTCCATACTTTGCTTTGAGATTGTTGATCAGATCCAATCTTCTTTCTGTTTCATAAAATGTTTCTCCGTCAAAGTTCAGTTCATCCACATAAGAGGAAAGCTCTCTGTTGAAATCATTCAAAAGCCCATCGATTTCCTGAAGTGCTGATGACATGGATTCCAGCTGGCTGTCATACTCCGTGACACGCATCAGCTCTTTCACTGCATTTCCAACCGCTTCTCCGGCTCCCTGCACGGAATCATTTCCTGTCAGATCCCGCACCTCCTGCAGAGTCTCAAGAATCTTCTTCCCGTTATCCAGCTTACGGTACAGCTTTTCCAGTTCTTCATCCTCTCCCGGATTCAAATTCGCGCTTTCAATTTCTTTAATCTCAAATTCCAGGAAAGCACGCTCTCTGTTTCTCTGTTCTTCATCCATATCAAGAGACTTTAATTTTTTTAGGCTGTCACGATATGTACGATATGCACGATTCACTTTTTCTTTGACCGGATAGATTTCATCTTTACCATATGCATCCAGAATCTCCAGCTGTTTATCCTGATAAAGCAGAGACTGGTGCTCATGCTGCCCGTGTATATCCAAAAGGCAGGAAGCTACTGCTTTCATCTGTCCAACCGTGCAGGTCTCCCCATTAATCTTGTTGATACTCCTGCCATCCAGAATTTTACGTGTCAGCAATACCTGTCCTTCTTCCAGCTCAATCCCCAGTTTGCCCAGCGCTTCTTCAGCTCTTGGATTTTCTACCTGAAACAACAGCTCCACCAGTGCATATGACGCACCTTCGCGGATCATATCCTTTGCAATTCTGCTGCCCAGGATCAGCTGCATGGAACCCAGCAGAATCGATTTACCTGCTCCTGTCTCACCAGTCAGAATATTCAGTCCCGGCCCAAATTCTACTTCAATATCTTCAATAAGTGCCAGATTCTTCACATGAAGATGAACTAACATAATTTCAGAATTCCTTTCAGCTTCTCAGCAACAATTTCTGCCTGCTCTGCATCACGTGCCACACACATGACTGTATCATCTCCGGCAATACTTCCAAGAATCTCCTTCCATTTCAGGGCATCCAACGCAGCCGCCACCCCCATGGCCATTCCCGGCACAGTGCGGATCACAAGCATATTCTGACCTACATCAAGTGATGTCAGTGTATCCTGGAGAATCCTTGTGTATTTGTCTCCCAGTTCCGCAGACGGTTCTGTAAGAATCGCGTAACGGGATTTTCCATCTTTTCCTGCAACTTTCATAAGCTTCAGTGCCCGGATATCTCTGGAGACTGTAGCCTGTGTTACTTTGAATCCTGCCTCATTCAGTCTGGCAGCAAGTTCCTCCTGTGTATCAATATCATATTCCTGGATCAGTTCTATGATCTTTTCATGTCTTGCACTTTTCACTGCATTACCTCCATCACATTGTCACTGTTATTCCATCTTCTGCCGTAATACCTCTACAAAGCTTAAATGATTTAATTTCAGGATTTTCACACTGGCTGAAGCTTTTTGAATCACGATCCTGTCTCCCGTCACGATCGGAATTTCTGTATCTCCGTCAAAAGAAGCAAGCCCCTGTTCCTGAACCTGCCTGCGGCCTTCTCCCAGCTCTACTGTAATAACATCTTCCTCCGGAAAAATAATACTGCGGGTATTCAATGTATGCGGAGCGATCGGTGTCATCAGCGTCATCGCCGCATTTGGAGATACAATAGGTCCTCCACATGAAAGGCTGTAACCGGTAGAACCTGTCGGTGTGGCAATAATAATTCCATCTGCATTATACGAATTAAGATAGACATCATTCACATAATTTTTAAATCTTACAACTCGAAGGGGGCCCTCTCTGCCTATTACAATATCATTCAGTGCAATGTCCTGCCCAATGATCTTATCACCATGCCAGACTGTTCCTGTAAGCATCATTCTTTCTTCGATCTCATAGTCATCTGCGATCAGTTTATCCAGTGCAGCATGTATCGACTGTCTGTCTACTTCAGCCAGAAACCCCAGCGTCCCAAGATTGATTCCCAGCATTGGAATTTTTCTGTAAACAACATCTCTGGCAGCCTGAAGAAGTGTACCATCACCGCCCAGAACCAGAATACACTGTGTTCCCTCTGGAATCAGTTCCGGATTTGTATAATGGTATGCCCCTTCCAACTTACGTTCCGCCTGCTGAACCTGACATTTCTTTCCATTTTTTTTCAGATAAGAAACAATTTCATTTGTGATCTGAAAATCTTTATCTTTATCATTGTTTGTGATGATATAAAACTTATCCATCTCCCCTAGACCTTCCTTAATCCAGTTGACTGTGTGCCTCCTGCACTACAGCCTCAGGTGTTACTTCAAGAGAGGACTGGATCACTTCCCCTTCCGGTCTCTTTTTCAAATGAAGCAAGTATTCAATATTTCCCTCTGGTCCCTTGATCGGTGAAAAAGAAAGATGGCACGGCTCCATTGCAATTGTAGACGCATAAGCGATCACTTTTTCAATGACTTCCAGGTGCACTGCCGGATCACGTACAACGCCTTTTTTCCCAACTTTTTCTCTTCCGGCTTCAAACTGCGGTTTGATCAGACAGACGATCTCTCCATCATCTGTAAGGAGGTTTCTCACTGGAAGAAGCACTTTTGTCAGAGAAATGAAAGAAACATCTATCGATGAAAACTGTGCTGGCTCCTGCAGATCTTCCGGAAGTACATAACGGATATTCGTTTTTTCCATACATACCACTCTCGGATCATTACGAAGTTTCCAGTCAAGCTGTCCATATCCGACATCGATTGAATAGACCTTCACTGCACCATTCTGGAGCATACAGTCTGTAAATCCGCCAGTGGATGCACCAACATCCATACATACCTTTCCATCCAGAGAAACGCCAAAATTATTCATGGCTTTTTCCAGTTTCAGTCCTCCACGGCTTACATATGGAAGTGTATTTCCGCGTACTTCAATCTTCACCGTCTCCTTGAACATTGTTCCCGCTTTATCTTCTTTCTGTCCGTCCACATAAACATCTCCGGACATAATATATGCTTTTGCTTTCTCTCTGGAAGGTGCAAGTGCACGCTCTACCATCAAAAGATCCAGTCTTTTCTTCATTCCTGCTCCTCATATTCCTCAATCGCATCAAGAATATCCGGTGCTGAAAGCCCGATTTTGGCTCTCAGACTGGCAATTTCTCCATGCTCTACAAAACGATTCCAGATAGCGATCGGAAGTACTCTTACTTCCGGATGACATGCTTCCATATAAGCTGCCACATGCTCACCAAATCCACCGTTTCTGACATTTTCTTCTACTGTTACAAATAATTTATGATCTTTTGCAAGCTCATCAAGAAGCTCTGTATCCAGTGGCTTCACAAATCTTACATTTACAAATGTTGGATTTTCACCTTTGTTCTTCAGTTCTTTGCAGACCTGTTCACAGACCTCCGTCATGCTTCCAACAGACAGAAGTGCTGTTTTCTCTCCACGGTAAAGAACTTCACTTTTTCCAAAACGTATCGGGCTGTCAAATTCCTCTAGTCCCTGATATGCAGTGCCTTTGGGATAACGGATTGCACATGGTCCTGCCGCATGAACTGCAAATTCCAGCATTTTTTCAAGTTCTCTTCCATTTTTTGGTGCCATGACCGTCATATTGGGCATCATTGTCAGATAAGACAAGTCAAAATTTCCCTGATGTGTCTCTCCATCTGCTCCTACAAGACCTGCCCTGTCAATCGCAAAGATCACGTGCAGCTTCTGCATGCAGACATCATGAAGCATCTGGTCTACTGCCCTCTGTAAGAAAGAAGAATAAATCGCTACGACTGGTATCACGCCACCCAGGGCAAGGCCGGCTGCAAAACTGACTGCATGCTCTTCGGCAATTCCAACGTCAAATAATCTGTCCGAAAAAACTTTTTCAAAAGCCTTCAGTCCGGTTCCCTCCTTCATTGCCGCTGTAATGCCGACAAGCTTCGGATTTTCTTTTCCCAGTTTCACCATAGCCTGTGAAAATACATCTGTATACGTCGGTCCTTTCTTCACAGAAAGCTGTCTGCCAGTTTTTATGTCAAACGGGCCAGTTCCATGGAACTGATCCGGATGCAGACTTGCCGGTTCATATCCTCTGCCTTTGTGCGTCAGGACATGAACGATCACTGGTCCTTCCACACGTTTTGCTTCGTTAAAAAGTTTCATCATCTGCCGCATATTGTGTCCGTCAACCGGTCCAAGATACGTCAGTCCCATATTTTCAAAAAGCATTCCCGGTATGATCAGCTGTTTGATACTGCTCTTGGTCCTGCGCATGGTATCTACAACCGCAGTACCTACCTTCGGTACCTTCTTAAGCGTCTTAGTCACATTCAGTTTCATTCCCGTGTAAGCTTCCGCTGTACGCAATGCACTGAGATAAGAAGACATTCCACCAACATTTTTGGAAATAGACATATTATTATCATTGAGTACAATAATAAAATTGGTTTTCAATTCTGCTGCATTATTCAATGCTTCATATGCCATGCCACCTGTCAGTGCACCATCTCCGATCACTGATACGACACGATAATTCTGTCCAAGCAGATCTCTGGCTCTTACATAGCCCAGCCCCGCTGAGATTGAATTAGAACTGTGGCCTGCATCAAATGTATCACAGTCACTTTCACAGCGTTTCGGAAATCCACTCATTCCGCCTTCTTTTCGAAGATTTTTGAATTCTTCTTTTCTTCCTGTCAGAATCTTATGGGTATATGCCTGATGTCCCACATCCCATACGATCTTATCCTGTGGAAGATCCAGCACATTATGCAAAGCCAGTGTCAGTTCCACTACCCCAAGATTCGATGCCAAATGGCCTCCTGTCTGGCTGACTGACTCAATCAGGAACTGTCTGATCTCATCTGCAAGCTGTGGAAAATCTGCCAACGCTATCTTGTGTATATCATTAGGCTTATTGATCTTTTCCAACATCCTTCGTATCCCTCTTTCATTTCCTGCGGGTTGCCATTTCCATGACCAGCTCCGTCAGGAACTCATTTTTATTATACAGTCTGTCCAGAACTGCCAGAGCTTTTTCAGAAAGTTCTCTGACCTGCTCAGATGCTTTCTGTACCCCAAAAAGAGTCACATAAGTAACTTTGTTGTTTTTTTCATCACTGTGTACCGGCTTTCCCAGTTCCTGACTGGTACTTGTCACATCCAGAATATCATCCTGTATCTGGAATGCCAGACCAATATCCGATGCAGCCTGTTCGATCATGGAGGTCTGTTCCTCGTCCGCTCCTGCCAGAACAGCTCCTGCCATCATGGACGCTTCGATCAGTGCAGAAGTTTTGTGTTCATAAATGTAATCGAGAAGGTCCTTCTCCAATGGTTTGCCATCATTTTCCACATCAACACTCTGACCGCCCAGCATACCGTAAATACCTGTTTTTTCTGCCATGATCCGCACAGCCCGGATCACCCTGTCTTTGTCATCTGTCAGTTCAAATGCACGAAACATGGTCTCATAAGCATAATTCAAAAGTGTCACACCGCTTAATACGCCCATTGCCTCACCATACACTTTGTGCGTAGTCAGACGACCACGGCGATAATCATCATTATCAATTGCCGGCAGATCATCATGTATCAGAGAATGTGTATGAATCATTTCGATTCCCGCCATAAACGGTTCAGCAAGTTTCTCATCCCCTCCAAATAATCGAAGAGTCTCCAGAAGAAGGATCGGCCTCAGTCTCTTGCCGCCGGCACACATGCTGTAGTTCATCGCTTGTGCCATCGTTTTGGAAAATCCACGTTCTTCCGGAAGCCATCTGCGGATCACTTCTTCTGCATAATCTGTTCTCTGCTGTAATTCTTCTTTAAAATTCACGTAATGTCCCATCCTCATCCATCTGAAGCATCTTCTTTTCTACAGTATCCAGTCTGTCACTGCAGTATTTCAGAAGCTCCATACCTTTTTTGTATAAACGAAAAGAATCCTCCAGCGATGTGTCACCACTCTCCAGCTTTTCAGCAATGGTGTCCAGTTCCTGAAAGACTTCTTCTATTTCTCTGTTCTGTGTATCTATTTTCTGAATCTGTTCTGTCATTTATTCCAGTCTTCCTTCCTGCTGCTTCGCACTTCTGCCTCGATCACACCATCTGTCACAGAAATCTCCAACAGATCTCCGGAATGTACCTGTTTTGTGGATATAATTCCATTTCCCTCTCTGTCCGAAACAAAAGAATATCCCTGATTTAATTTATACAAAGGAGACAGTCCTCTGTATCGTTCCAGATAGATTCCAAGCATATGTCTTTCTTCTGCAATGCGGTTTTTCATTGCTCTTCGAAGCAATTCATCAAGATCAGCCAGACGCTGTCTGTTATCCCTGAGCTTTGCTTCCGGGTTCAGATACTGAAAACGCATCTGATACTGCATCAGCTGTGCACGGCCAAGTTCTGCCATGCGCTGCATTGCCTTCTGCATACGGTCTCTGAGGCCAGCAATATTCTGCAGTATCTGTCTGAAATCCGCTACTGCAAGTTCTGCAGCTGCCGAAGGCGTTGGGGCACGAAGATCTGCCACAAAATCTGCGATCGTAAAATCAGTTTCGTGACCTACTGCCGAAATAATGGGCGTCCTGCACTCAAAAATAGCTCTGGCAACTTTTTCTTCATTAAATGCCCAGAGGTCTTCGATCGATCCACCGCCTCGTCCGACAATAATCACATCAACCTCTGCCTGATCCAGCATATGGATTCCACGTACAATACTGTCTGCTGCTCCTTCTCCCTGTACAAGTGCCGGATACAAAATAATCTGCAGATAAGGATCACGTCTCAGTGAAATATTTCTTATATCCTGCACGGCCGCTCCCGTAGGCGCAGTAACGACTCCCAGCCTGTGGATAAAAGCCGGAATTGGCTGTTTGTACTCCTGTGCAAACATTCCCATCTCTTCAAGCTCTGTCTTCAACGCCAGAAATCTCTCATAAAGTGCACCTGCTCCTTCAAGCGAAATTTCTTTTGCATACAGCTGATATCTGCCATCCCTCTCATATACATCCACGGCACCACCTACTACGACACGGTCACCGTCTTTCATTCGAAATGCCAGTCCTCTTCTGTGTCCGGCAAACATTACACAGGAAAGCACTCCTGTCTCATCTTTCAATGAAAAATAAATGTGTCCACTGGTATGATATTTGCAGTTGGAAACTTCTCCCTTTACATAGATCTTCTGCAGAATAAAATCCTGTGTAAACATATTCTTGACATATCGATTGATCTGGCCCACTGAAAAAATATTTTTCATTTTTATTATTCTGTGCTTTCTTCAGACGCTCTCTCAGGATTTTTCTGATCTTTGGAAGCTTTTCCATCCTTTTTGGATGAACGAATGATAATCTTTGCAGAATGAGTCTGACGACGTGGTTTCTTATGTTCCTCACCGGAGTCCTTCTTACCACTGGCGATTTTTCCAAGAATACCGTTAACAAAAGAGCCGGAGTCTTCCCCGCCAAAAAGTTTTGCCAGTTCTACTGCTTCGTTGATAGCAACTCCAACCGGTACTTCTTCATCCATTTTCATTTCATAAACAGCCAGACGCAATGCAGTCAGGTCAACACGATTCATTCGTGTAGTTTTCCATCCACGGCTGTATTCATTCAAGATCTGGTCGATCTCATCCAGATGTTCCAGAATATGCTGATATTTGTTCTGTATTGCTTCCTGATCTTTTTCTTCCAGTTCTCCTAGTGTATCAAAATACATGGAAACCTGATCTGACATTTCATTTTCAGAATTAAACTGTGTCATAAACAGCAGTTTAAAAATATGTTCTCTCTGTTCGCTTCTTCGCATGTTTCCTCCTAAAGAAAAAAGGAAAGGTTTACTTTCCTTTTTTCTCTCTTCCAATTTCCTTTACTTATCATTCTCCATATCAACACCTGCAATACGGATGTTTACATCTGCTACTTCCAGGCCTGTCATATTCTCAATGGATGATTTAACTTTGTCCTGAACTTTCTTACTGACTTCCAGAATATTCTTTCCAAATTCAATATTCAGAGTAAGATCCACGGTAACCACACCTTCCAGTACAGTGATCTTAACACCCTTGGAAAGATTCTTGACGCCAAGCTTGCTTACCAGTTCATTGGTGATATTTCCTTCCATGGAAGCGACACCCTCAACTTCTGTGGCCGCAAGTCCTGCGATAACAGTTACTACTTCATCAGCAATCTTAACTTCACCAATCCCACCTACATCCTGTAATTTATAAGTTGTTCTTTTTTCTGCCATTCCAATTCCTCCTGCGGATTTCGAATCGAATTTTGTTATTGTTCACTCCGTTCACAATAACGAATCTGTCAATTATTTATAGGCTTAGTATATCAAATCTGACTGCAAAATAAAAGCGTTTATTTACTGAATTCTGTCAGTACCAGATCTGGATTACGGTCTTCTGTCATGCCTACGCTCCATGCGTTTACAAACAAAAGCAGTGGATTGCCCTTCAGGTCTGTAACCTTCTTCATATCGGAAGTTCCGACAATCTTGGCAACATCAACTTCTTCTTTATTTGCAATCCAGCGGATATGCTCATATGGCAGGTTTTCCAGACGGATTTCTACATTATATTCATTCTCGAGACGATATTTCAGTACATCAAACTGAAGGACACCAACAACACCGACAATAATCTCTTCCATACCTGTATTAAACTCCTGAAAGATCTGGATTGCACCTTCCTGTGCGATCTGGTTGATTCCCTTAACAAACTGTTTACGCTTCATGGTATCGATCTGACGAACTCTTGCAAAATGTTCCGGTGCAAAAGTCGGAATCCCCTCAAATGCAAATTTCTTTCCAGGTGCGCAGATCGTATCTCCGATAGAAAAAATGCCCGGATCAAATACTCCGATAATATCTCCTGCATATGCCTCATCTACCACATGACGGGATTCTGCCATCATCTGCTGTGGCTGAAGAAGACGCATCTTCTTATCCCCCTGCACATGATAAACTTCCTGGGAAGCATCAAATTTGCCGGAACAGATTCTCATAAATGCGATTCTGTCTCGATGTGCTTTATTCATATTTGCCTGAATCTTAAATACAAATGCCGAGAAATCATCAGACATCGGATCAATCTCGCCTTCATCGGATACTCTCGGAAGTGGCGATGTTGTCATCTTGAGGAAATGTTCCAGAAATGTTTCCACACCAAAGTTTGTCAGCGCAGAACCAAAAAAGACAGGTGTCATATTTCCTTTGCTTACCTGTTCCTGATCAAAATCCACACTCGCTCCATCCAGAAGTTCGATTTCTTCCATCAGCTGTTCTCTCTGATCCGGATCCACAATATCATCCAGCCGTGCATCATCAATGTCAATTTCTTCGATCACACCCTCCTTGGTTCCTTTCTGTGTATCAGAGAAAGTCAGGACTTTATGTGTATTACGATCATAAACTCCGCGGAATTTTTTACCGGAACCGATCGGCCAGTTGATCGGACATGTTGCGATTCCGAGTTCTTTTTCTATTTCATCCAGAAGATCAAACGTATCATTTGCATCTCTGTCCATTTTGTTGATAAAAGTAAAAATAGGAATATGACGCATAACGCAGACTTTGAAGAGTTTTCTGGTCTGTGCCTCTACACCCTTGCTTCCATCAATAACCATAACAGCTGAATCAGCAGCCATCAGTGTACGGTAAGTATCTTCAGAGAAATCCTGATGTCCCGGAGTATCCAGGATATTGATACAATAGCCATCATAATGGAACTGCAGTACAGATGAAGTTACAGAAATACCTCTCTCTTTCTCTATTTCCATCCAGTCAGACACTGCATGGCGGGATGTAGCTTTACCCTTAACACTTCCTGCCAGATTAATGGCGCCTCCATACAGCAGGAATTTCTCTGTCAGAGTTGTCTTACCTGCATCCGGGTGGGAGATAATGGCAAAGGTTCTTCTTTTTTCTATTTCTTTCGCATACTTAGACACGTTTTTCCTCCTGTCTATTATCTGTTTTCTCAATTATCCAATTTCTATACAACTTTTTATTCTAGTATATCAAATACCCTGATGTCAAGAAAAAAAGGGAAGAACTGCCCGGCTCAAAAGTCCGGACAGTTACCCTGCAGGATACGGTCTGCAAATAACCATACAGACGCATTTTAATCATAGATTCCTTCCGTAACAATATCTTCTCCTGAAGTTTCCTGCTCCTTGTATGTATCAGTCTGTTGCTCATCTGTCTTCTCTTCGCCATCACTTTCCGAGGTCGTATCTGTTGCCGCTTCATCATTGCCTTCATTTAATGGCGTGATCACAATATTTTCCGGTGTGATTCCTGTCTTTCTTTTTACAATATCTTCAATCTGTGCACGCTGTGCATCTTCCAGCTCAGCCTCCGGAACAACCACATCTGCAGTCTCACCCGTCAGATTGACAATTGCATTTTCAAATCCTTTCGCCTCCAGAAGCATTTCTGCGGCAGCTTCCTTTTCGGATATTTCAGTCATCTGCACCATCGTATTTACTGCTTCCTGTTTCTGCTCATCTCCAACCTCTGTATTGTTCAGGATCTCCTGCAGATCCGCTTTACTCTGAGAGCGAACCTGTTCTCTTGATAATTTTGCCTGTGCTGCAAAATCCGATGCTCCTGTAAGGACCGCTTCTCCCGGCGTACTGCTTCCATCTGGTACTTCCGCAGTCTCCGCAGCAGTCTCTGCATTTTCATCTGCTACCGCTGTTTCATCACTCAGATCATACTCTACCTGGTCCAGGATACTGCTATTGTCCGTGCTTGCCTCTTTATCACCAATTCCCAAATCTACATCTGCAAAGTTCAAATACCCAGCTACGGCGATCAGAATTGCAAGAGATGTGATGATCACCTGATTTTTTTTGAAAATTTTTTTCACGTCTTAACTCCTCATTTCATTTTCATTATTCTAATTTTATGAGCATCTATCTGAAATAATGCCATTACTGCCTCCTGTATTTTCCGAACCGTCACAGAATTATCTGCTCCTTCTGCAACGATCAGCACTCCGGTAACTTCATTTCCCCCAGAACCATACAGCCCCTGCCCGCTCTCTGTCATCAGCATTACTTTCACATTTCCTACCCCTTCAACATTTTTCAAAAGATCTTCCAGTTTCATCTCAAGATCTGTCTTGGTTTCCATATTTTCACCTGTCGCCGTTGAAAAATTCTGATTTTCTGTTTCAGTCTCTGTTTTCGATATGGGAAATGCGATTACCATCAGTAAAAGGCCCAGAAGCAGAATCACCAACCAATGTTGTCTGTTCATCTTTCCCCATAAGAAGCTGACAGTTTTTCTCTTCGATTCCGAAGTCCCTGGCAAGTCCATCCCGAATTCCCCTTTCCTGCTCCTGTGTAATGTTTCCCGCTGTACTGATCACCGCCGTAATCTGATCTCCATTTATATGTACGACGATATCCTCTGTTTCTATTCCATTTTCCTTACATTTTTTCGAAATTTCTTTTTGCAGCTCCCTGCTGTAATTCTCCTGCAGGTAAAGTGCCTGAAGATTTTCTGTATTTTTTTCTTCCAGTGCTGTCAGTTCTTCCTGATAATTTAATCGAAATTCCTGCAGCAGTTTTTCCCCATTTCCAAACAGGTTAAAAACAGGTGTGCTTAAAATATAGATCAGAAGGATTCCCATGAAAGAACGAATATAACGTTCATATTTTACATCCGGCACCAGATGGAGCACTGCCGAAAAGACAATATAGAAAAAAGCAATCGTTTTTACCCATCGATAAATTTCCTCTTTCATCCGCTTCCTCCAATCCCGGTCATCAAAATAACAAAATCAAGGATACATAAAATCTCTGCCGTAAAAAGAATACGCAGGAGCAGCGCACAGCCTTCTCCCATCGTTGCAAGTGAATCTACGATCCTTTTTTCCGAGACTGGCTGCGCTATTGCTGCCAGAAATCGATAGAGCAGGGACAAAATTCCATAATGGATCACCGGACCGGCCCCTGCTGCCACAAAAGCAAACAGTATAACAACTCCAAGGCAGTTTCTCACAAGTACCGCACTTGTCAGTACCAGCTCTGTAACCATATTCACTGCATTCCCCACTCCTGGCAGCGCACCTGCTGCCTTTCCCAGTGCACTTCTTTTTAAAGTATCCATTACCGGAGCAATAAGTCCTCTCACAACCTGCAGTCCCACTACCATACCAAGAAGTGTTTTCAAGCCCCAACTCACTGCAGTGTCCAGAAGTTCCGCCATTTTTCCAAGCATTTCCTCTTTTGACAGATTGTTGATCAGCGAGATCAGCACATACAGGCATGCTCCCGGAAACAGAAGATTCAATATTACTTCCTGGATCAGCCAGGTAAGGATCAGAACCCCCTCATAAAAGACCGCTGCCGTCGAACTCCCTGCCGCTATCGATATAGTCAGGAAATATGCCGGGGCAAGTCCTCTCATAAACTCCGCCATCCATGTAATCGTCTGCTGCACGGACCTGGTAACAGATGAAAAAGAATCCATCAGCAGAATAAACAGCAACAAATAGACAATATAAAAACAGATATCTCCAATCTGTCCGCTCTCAAAAACATCTGCAAAATTCGCCAGTACAGCAGATAGTAAAATAAGAAGCAGTATTTTTATCAGAAGACTCTTTTCCTTTTCCAGACCGGAAAATAAAAAACTGTGCACCATCTCCTGCACAGTATCTTCAGATAATACCTTTTCTCCTTTTATCAGACCATCCAGCATGTCCTTCATGGAAAAGCTTTCTTCTCCGAGCATCTGGTCCAGCATCCTTTGCACCCGTGAAAGATCAAGTTCTTCAAGGATATCCGATACCGTGCTGGCTTCCGTCTGCGTTATCTTTTCTTTCCCTGTCCCTCCTGAATTATTTTCAATCTCTGTATTCTCTGACTGCCTTTCAGCTGCCTGACAGATAATACTTCCCGATATCAGATTCGAAATTTTCAGATCCGCCAGATTCATCAGTAATACGAGCATTCCTATCATAACTGGTGCATATTTTTTTCCACGCCATCTTCTGCTCTGTTTTCGGCGCTTCATCCCAGAAACTCCTGAATCGTTTCCAGCAATGCCATCAATACGGGAATACTCAGAACCATGACAGATAATTTACAAAAAAGTTCAATCTGTGACGCGGTTGCCTGATATCCCGCATCTTTACAGATCCCGGCAGAAAACTGCCCAATATATGTAATTCCTATCATCTTAATCAGCGTAAGAAAATACTCCGGATCCACCGACAGACTCTGCTGTATTTTTCCGATCATCCGGAAAAGATAATCCAGTTTATCCACAGCCAGTCCCAGAATTATGATACCTATCCCCATCGTTATGAACGAAACATATTCCGTTCTTGTTCCTTTCAAAAAAAAGCCAAGCACTACACCGCAGATTCCCAGCAGAGATATTCTGATAATATCCACGTTTTCTGCTCCTTTCAGATTACAAATAACTTCTGGATGTTCTGAAACAATTCATAAATATACGGAACGATCCAAAACAGAACGATCAACAAACCCGCAAGGCTTACCATAAAAGCCTGCTCATCCCTGCCACTGTGTTTCAATACCTGAGAAAGAATGGAAACAAGTATCCCAACTGCCGCAATCTTAAATATGATCGTAACTTCCATTCTCTCTCCTTTCTCCGGAATTACCAGAATAATATTGCAAGCAGGATACCACCCATAGCACCAAGACTTCGATATATTTTTTTCTTTTCCTCTTTATCTTTCCGCAGATTTTGCAAAAGATAAAGAAAATCTGTTTCATATAGTTCCAGCTGCCGAATCTGCATTTCCCGGTCCAGATAGCCAAGTTTCTCTCCCAGCAAACTTATTTTTCTCCGTTCATCCTCATCGAGTTTTAAATCTGTAAGGTAATTTTCTGTACAATTTTGAAAAATTATGCTGAGTTTCTCTTCTGTGTTAGCTTCTATGCATGCAGCCACCCTTTCTAAAAACTCCTCGTACCTTCCCCGACATCGACATGCCGTATCGCGAAGCGCATCCGAAAGCGAGCTGTTTCCGCACCGTATCTCTCCTTTCAGACATAAAATAACCTGTAAAAACTCTTCAAGATTTTTCTCATGTAGCATAAGTTCTTTGCTTTTTAAGTATCCCAGTCCTGCGGACGCGAAGATAATAAGGACAGCTCCCACCAGTTTCAGCATGGTTTTCCCTTCCCATCATATATTGCTTCTATACTTCCTGCATGTCCTTTTTTTCCAAGAACAATATATCGTTCAAAGACTTCCAGTTCTCTCAGTTTCTGAAAAAAGGGCTGTCTTAAAATATCTTCCAGTGAATTTCCGTGAGCTGTCGCAAACAATTTGCACCCACAATGGACCACGGACTCTACCGCTTTAAAATCTTCTTTCTTCCCAAGTTCATCTACAGCCACAACATCCGGTGACATCGAACGCAGCAACATCTGCATTCCTTTTGCCTTTGGGCAGGCATCCAGCACATCTGTCCGCATCCCCAGATCATTCTGTGGTATTCCCTGATAGCATCCGGCAAGTTCACTTCTCTCGTCCACCACTCCTACTGTCTTTCCCTGGATTCTATCTGTCCCATTGCTGATCTGCCGTATCATATCTCTGAGAAGGGTGGTTTTTCCACATCTTGGCGGTGCAATGATCAGTGTATGATATACCTGCTCTCCATTTCGGATATACGGCAACACTTCATCTGCGCACCCCTGTACCTGATGTGCAAGCCGCACGTTGATGCAGGAAATATACTTCATCCCCCGGATATGTTCCCCATCCAGAATGACTTTTCCGGTAATTCCTACCCGATGCCCTCCCTGTACACTCAGATAGCCCTGACATATTTCATCTTCATAAGCATAAAGAGAATATCCACTGATATACTCCAGTGTTTCTTTCAAATCCTGTCTCGTTACCCGATAAGGCATTCCATTTCCGGTTCGGAGAAATTTTTCTCCGTCTCCATAACACAGAAATACCGGTCGGCCTGTCCGAAGTCTGATTTCATAAAGTTTTTCGTAATCTATCACACATTCTTCCAGAAGTTTCCGGATATTTCCGGCAAAAAGACTCTGAATCTGTCCCGCCCTGATCGTCCTCACCTCTTTTACTACTGCGAACGACTGTATCTCTTTTACACTAATATATGTTCAATGTCCGGATTTAGTACAAAAAGAATCCCGCGATTTTGATTTCATCGCGGGATTCTGTATCACTCCAATATTTTAGCCATAATATTTCATGGCAGCTGTACTTCCGCATGCTCCCATCGCAATTCTAATGGTTTACGCGACCACACAGCGCCACTATAGTCTTCTCCGAGTTCCAGCATCAGATAAGTTCCGTCATCCATGGAAATCGTTCGAAGATCTCGGGACAGGCCTTCTCCCGTCCATTTAATATAGGCTTCCCTTAATACCCACTGCGTAAAAAAGGCTTTTTCCGGTTCATCACTGTCCAGTATTTCTCGAATCATATCCGCCGGAACCATTCTCTCCAGCATCCGTTCATAATTTACCTTTTTATGCACCTGCACATCTATTCCAATTTCCTGGTCTGCGATGATACACATTACATATTTGCCGGAATGTGTAATATTATAATGTATCTTCGGCTGCAGGGTAAGGAATGGTTTGCCATGTTCACCGGTAGCCCTCGGTTCAAATGCCAGCTTCAGTCCATACTCTTTGTAGAGTCCTGTCGCAAGCAGTTTCTCCCCTATCATGTGCTCCATATTTTTGTGTTCGTACTGCTGTGGAACTTCTGTAAAATAAATAACCGCCTTCATACTCCAGCCTCCTTTAAGAATCGGGACGGTTCCCGTTTCTTCTCATACTGCTGTCTCACGTAACATAAAGCCAACTGTTTCCTGGCCCGTGTCATTCCGACATAAAACAGTCTGCGTTCTTCTTCAATGGCAGGTTCCAGTACCGCTTTTCGATAAGGCATACTACCTTCATTAACATTCAGGATATACACCTGTTCATACTCCAGACCTTTCACCCCATGAAGTGTAGAGATCAGAACGCCCTCCCGTTCCTGCTCAGCTTTTCGTGCCTGCTCTTCAAGCTTTTCTGTGTATTCTTCTATGTAGGATTCCCATTCTTCCAGACTGTTCATTCCTTTTGTACTTTCTGTCAACCGGTCCAGAATCTCACTCAGCTCTTCTGGTTTTATTTTACGATACTCTGCATATTCACGCAAGTATTCTTCATATCCCATTCCCTTTCGGATAAAATTAATTGCAGCATAAGGTGCCAGACTCTTCAGCACTCGCAAATGCGTTTCCAATGTTGTGATACGGTCACACATCCAGTCCTTATCTTTATAAAATTCTTTTAGTTCTTCAAAGGATACAACTGATGATAATGACAAGGCATCACGGGAAATATATCGATTGGGCCGATTCATAAATTCAAGGAAATACTTCCTGTTCTTTTCCCCTGCTGCAAAATGCATATAGGCAAGAAGATTCCGGCAGATCCAATGCTGAAAAAGATTCGGGAGTTTTTCCTTCATGTTAAACGGGACCTGTCGTTCCATCAATGCACCTACCAGTCCTTCTGCCTCCTGATTCGTTCGAAGAAGAATTGCCGTATCTTCCAGACGCTCTCCGTTTTCCATCCGTTCTCTGAGTTCCGAGACAACTGCAAGATATTCTTCTCTCGGATTTTGGAATTCCCGTATCTGAACCGCTTTACCTACCTGATTCGGTGTGGAAAGCTTTTTGGAAAAACGTTTTTTATTTTCTCCGATCACGTGCATCGCTGCTGAAAGGATCTGTCCACTGCATCGATAATTCACATCCAGTGTAACTGTTTCCGCATCCGGATAATCTCTGGTAAAATTCAGCATAATTTCAGGCCTTGCACCACGAAAATGATAAATCGACTGATCATCATCTCCAACGATAAACAAATTATTCTGTGGCTTTGCCAGCATGCGTACAATATCATATTGCAATTGGTTGATATCCTGAAATTCATCCACAAGAATATACTGAAATTTCTTCTGCCATGCTTCCAGAATATCTTTTCGCTGCACAAAAAGCTCATAACAATACAGGATCATATCATCAAAATCCAATTTACGTCTGCTCTGACAGGCTTCACGGTATCCCTGGTAAATCTGTCGGAACACTTCATCCGGACAGCATGAAGAATAGTAATGTTCCAGTGCAATTTTGTTTCCTTTCACCACACTGATCTCCCTGGCAATCTCTTCCGGAAAATCTCCTTCTTCTGCCAGATCACCACCATAATTCAACGTCAGTTCTCTCAAAATGCCGAATTTTTCTTCATCAGACAGAATATTAGCCGCAGTAAATCCATATGCCTGTTTCAATATTCCATAAAACACGCCATGAAATGTACCAAAAGTAACCGGAGTATACTGCTGTCCGGTAAAACTTAAAAAGCGCTCCTTCATTTCCTTTGCCGCCGCCCTGGAAAAAGTCACGACCAGAATATTTGAAGGTGAGATTCCGCCTTCATTTATCATATATGCAGTTCGTTCTACAATTACGGAAGTTTTCCCCGAACCGGGGCCTGCCAGAACCATCATTGGTCCTGACAGGTGGGCGATCGCCCTTTGTTGAGATGGATTTCTTTTTATCATTTATTACTCTCAGCTGAGTTTCTCAATTGCTGCCTTTACACGTTTCAGTGTTTCTTCTTTGCCGATGATTTCCATAATTTCTGTTGCTCCGGCCGGTGTCATCTGTTTACCGGATACTGCTGTACGAAGCGGCCACATTACATAACCGTTCTTATAACCTTTTTCTTTGACAAATGCACTTAAAGAAGCAAACAGTGGATCATTTGTATAATCTTCCTGTGCTTCCAGAACCGGAAGAACTTCTTTCAATACTGCAAGAGAAGTTTCTTCATTTGTCTTCATCTTCTTATGGCAGTACATTGCAGAATCATATTCCGGAACTTCTTCAAAGAAATCGATCAGTGCCGGGATATCCGGGAATGTCTCGATTCTGGTCTGTACCATTCCGGCAATTTTACGGAAATCATAATCTCTTTTGAGAACTTCCTTCATATATGGAAGAGCTTTTTCATAGAACTCTTCCGGATCCATTTTCTTAATATACTCGCCATTCATCCAACGAAGCTTGGTAATATCGAATACGGCCGGTGATTTGCTGATATGATGATAATCAAAAGCTTCGACCAGTTCCGGAAGTGAGAAGATCTCACGATTGTCCTGCGGGCTCCATCCAAGAAGTGCGACAAAGTTAACGATTGCCTCTGTAACAAATCCCTGATCCAGAAGGTCTTCATATGAAGAATGTCCGGAACGTTTGGAAAGCTTCTGATGTTCTTCGTTTGTGATCAGCGGACAATGAACGTATACCGGAATCTCCCATCCGAATGCTTCGTAGATACGGTTGTATTTTGGTGCAGAAGAAAGATACTCATTTCCTCTGACAACATGAGTGATTCCCATAAGATGGTCATCAATTACGTTTGCAAAGTTATATGTCGGATATCCATCAGATTTGATCAGGATAAGGTCTTCCATCTCTTCGTTGTTAACTGTGATATCTCCATAGATCACATCATGGAATGTCGTAGTTCCTTCTGTCGGCATATTAAAGCGGATAACGTGTGGTTCTCCTGCATCAAGACGTCTCTGTACTTCTTCTTTTGACAGACGCAGACATCTCTTATCGTAGATAGAGATTTCTTTTCCTGCAACTACACGTTTCATAGATTCCAGCTCTTCCGGTCCACAAAAGCAGTAATAAGCATCTCCCTGCTCGATCAGCTGCTGTGCATATTTCAGATAAAGTCCCGAAGCCTGTCTCTCACTCTGTACATATGGTCCATATCCCTTATCTTTGTCCGGACCTTCATCATGAATGAGTCCTGTTCCTGCCATCGTACGATAGATGATATCTACAGCGCCTTCCACATAACGCTCCTGGTCAGTGTCTTCGATTCGAAGAATAAAATCTCCACCTTCGTGTTTTGCAATGAGATATGCATAAAGCGCTGTACGAAGATTACCTACATGCATTCTTCCTGTAGGGCTCGGTGCAAATCTTGTTCTGATCTTTGTCATTGTATCTTTCCTGCCTTTCAAAATATATAAACTCAGAAAAAACCCCTGAGACATCACTGCCTCAGGGAATGTTCTGCATACTAAGCTTCGATGCCTCTGCCTTTCAGATATTCGATCACATCTCCCACTGTTGCCAGTTCTGTCAGCTCTTCAGCAGGGATCTCTATATTGTATTCATCTTCCAGAGCCATTACCAGTTCAAAAAGATCAAGAGAATCTGCTCCAAGATCATCTTTAAAAGAAGTATCTGCTGTAATTTCGCTTTCTTCGCAGTTTAACTGTTCTGCAATCATTTTTCTCATTTCTTCTAACATTGCTATTTCTCCTTTATCAAGTAACAATTTTGCTCTACTTTGATGTGCAAAGTATATATTCTGAGAACCTATTTGTCAATAGATTTTGCTTATTTTAGAGAAGCCTTTCCGGCTCTTTAAATTTAATCTGTCTGGCCACACTCAATGCCAGTCCCATCTCTGCCATCAGGAACAGGATTGATGTACCTCCATAACTGATAAACGGCAAAGTAACACCTGTATTTGGCATCAGATTTACCACTACGGCAATATTAAAAATAACCTGCAGTGCAATATGAATAAAAATACCGCTCACTATCAATGAGCCAAACAGATCTGGTGCATTCTGTGCAATAAAGAACAATCGGTACAAAAGGTAAGCAAACAGAAGAAGTACGATCATTCCGCCAAGAATTCCAAGTTCTTCACATACAATAGAAAAGATCATATCGTTCTGCGCTTCCGGCACACTTCCGAGCTTCTGGATACTGTTTCCAAGTCCTCTTCCCAGAAACCCTCCTGATCCAATCGCATACAATGCCTGTATCGTCTGATAGCCATCTCCTGATGCATAATCCTCCGGATGCAGCCATACAAGGATTCGTCTCAAACGGAAACTTGAACTGGTTTCCATCGTTGCACTTAAGAAGCTGATAGCAACAATAGCAACAACCAGGAGAATACCTGCTGCAATGAGGAATGGTCTTACTTTTGGATGTGCAATAAAGATAAGGCCAATCGTAATACCGAAAATAATGATCGCAGTACTCAGGTTATCTGTAAATACATATGTTATGAATGCAAGCGCACCACCACTTCCTGCCAGCATCATAAAGCCTTTCAGTGTACCAATCTTTCTTCCCATATTTACGATCATATAAGAAAGACAGACGATCACTGCAATCTTCGCGAGCTCCGACGGCTGAAATGACAATGGTCCCAGATTCAGCCATCGACGCGCTCCATTTGCGCTTCGTCCAAGAGGTGTCTTGACCAGCAGCATCAGCACTGCTGCTACACCATAAATAACCCCTGTAAATCTCGTCAACATATGATAATCTATCTTTGAGATTGCAAGTGCGGCTATGATACATGCCAGACTGATCGCAGCCTGTTTTTTAAAATAATACATGTCATCGCCATAGTTCAGTTCTGCCATGTAAGAGCTGGTACTGTACAGCATAACCAGTCCAAAACAAGTCAAAAGAATGATAACCGCGAGAAGACTGTAATCATAATAATCGGTTTTCTTTTTTATTTTTGGTTTTCTTACAACTGCTTTTTTTCTACTCATAGCATACAGTATAGCAGACTCCTTTCCCGTCCGCAAGAAAAAAACAGGGAAACGGCATACAATCCGTCCCCCTGTTATACTGTGGATCAACGACCATTCCCATTCCTGCAAACAATCGTTTATCTGTCACATTTTTATATTACTTATCACTGTCATTGTCGATAGCTGCGGTCTCGATCACGAACTTCACATTGCCGTCCATGTCATCTTCCTTACCACTGAAGGAACGATATGCATTGTCATCAGAGCAAATTGCATCCAGGCGATCCAGGATATCCTGAAGGTCATCATCCACGATATCAGAGAGTTTTTTGATTCCATCATCATTAAACTCTTTTGTTCCGTCAGCAAGTTCCTTTGCTCCATCAGAAAGACTCTTAATTCCACTCTTAACCTGTGCACTTCCGCTGCTGAGTGTAGATGTTCCGCTCATAAGCTGCTGTGTACCGGATGCAAGCTGGCTGGCTCCACTGTTAAGCTTGCTGCTGTTTGCAGAAAGTGTACTTGCTCCACTGGTAAGCTGACTCGTGGCACTTGTTACTTTGGAAGTTCCACTGTTGAGCTGTTTGCTGGCCTTTGTAAGCTTGCTTGCTCCACTGGTCAGTGTCTTTCCAGAACTTTCCAGTGCAGTTGCTCCGCTGGTAAGCTGGCTGTTGCTTCCCATCAGAGTCTTGGCTCCGTTTACAAGTGTCTGAGAAGCTTCTGATGCCTGTGAATAACCATCTGACAGATTCTTTGCACCGTCAGAAAGCTGTTTGGCTGCATCTGTCAGATCTTTCAACTGACTTCCATCTCCAAGCATTTCACTGAGTTCTGTCTGAATCTTTGTGATTCCTGCTTTGACTGCCTCAGCACCCTGTGTCAGGGACATAGTCTCTGCAGTTGTACCTTCGGTACTTGTTCCTTTAGCTGTCAGCTGATCTCCTGCTTCACTGAGCTTAGCCCCGTTATCTATCATTCCCTGCAGACCATTATCAAGTGTATCTGCAAGACTCTGTGCTGTTTTCAGAGCTGAGGTTGTATCCTGTGCCTCCAGTCCGGAAGCACCTGCCTCTATCTGGCTGAGTCCTTCCTGGAGCTGATCAGCTGCCTCTCCAACAGCTGCAGTCTGTGCACTCTGTGCATTTACGGAATCTGCTGCTGCCTGTACCTGTGCTGCCTGATCAGACAATCCTGATACCTGACCTGCATGAGCCTGAAGACTTGCAACACCTCCCTGTGCAGTTGCCACACCACCGGAGATTGCTCCGATCGCACTCTGTACTGCACTGTTGACTGCTGCTGCAGTCGCCTCATCCATGGAAGATGTATCAATACTACTTAAAATATCAATTGCGGAACTTGCACTGTCCAGACCTGCTGAAATCGTACCTGCATCACCCTGCAGCGCATCTCCTGTTCCGGCTGCAGCACTGACCGCACTCGCTGCCGCAGATACCTGATCTCCTGCGGAAGCTGCACCAGTCTCTGTAAGAGAGGCTGCTGCTGCTTTTGCTGTTTCAAGGCCATCTGAAATCTGCTCTGCGCTCTGTGCTGTACTGCCACCATTCAAATTATCAATGATTTGCTTTAATCCGGCGGATGCTTCTTTTAACTGCACAGGTGCCTGTGTATATGCTTTTACATTTGCTGCATACTCAGCTGTACTGGATGCATATTTCTCTGCACTGTCTGCAAAATCAGAAACACTTGCAAGTGAAGTATTCAGTTCCGGAAGTTTTGCAGCTACAGCTGTTGCAAGTTTTGAAATACTGTCTGTAACTGTTGTAATTCCTGCTGTTTCTGTTCCGATACCTGTGAGCAGTTCTCCGATCGCAGATATATAATCCTGAATTCCCTGTCCGAGAGAAGAAGCGCCGGATACATATTTCTTCACACCATCTGTCAGTGTATTGCTTCCTTTTACATACTGCTGAACACCGGACGCCAGTGTGCTGACACCACTGTTGTATTCTTTCAGGGATTTTGAAAGAGTACCAACTCCGGCTGCATATTCATTTACACCGGATGCCAGTTTGTCTGCTCCGGCAGTATAAGAGGAAACACCACTCTTAAGAGTAGCTGCTCCGCTGTTCAGACTGCTTACTCCACTTACGAGGGTTCCGATACCGGAATCAAATTCCTGATATTTTTCATCAAGCGTAGATGCTCCATCAGAAAGTTCCTTGCTTCCATCTACCAGTTTGGCTGCTGCATCTGTCAGATCCTTCATAGAATCTTTCAGATCATCAATACCATCAATGTTATCTACATCCAGAGAATCCAGAAGATCTGTCAGTGCAAATGTAAATGTAGAACTCATATTAAAGTCTGTCACATCTGCTTCCATTGTAAAGTTTTCCGGAATATCCAGATCAATGTCTTCATCTATGCTCTTAAGATCAAGATTATCAGCAAGTCCCGGCATACCAACGCCTACTACAATATTTCTCTGTCCGTCTGAAAGGATCTTTCCATTATCTATCGTTACATTTGTAAAATTGTCTGTAGGAAGGATCATCGCTGTTACCATTACAAACGGTGCATACAGATCTGTTGTTTTGTTTCCAACTTTTGTTTTATTCTTCACATTATTTTTGTATGCTACTTCGATCTTCAGATGTCCGCTTTTACCCCCGAGATCATCCGGATTTACCTGAGTACCATTCAGATAATATTTAATTTCCATGGAAACTGGAAGATCCTGGGTTGTAGTTCCCTGATAATAAATATCTTTATCATCTGTGTTCCAGGTCAGCTTATCTCCATTCTGAGAGAAAGTTTCATCACCTTTTACATTCTTGATGTCTTTCAGATCAGATACATCACTTAAGTCTCCTGCAGAAGCTGAATTTTTCAGCCAGTCAGAAACTGTGATCTCCTGTGGAGTTCCGTCTGCCGCTGCATTTACATATACGGTCTCTTCTTTTGAAATATCTGTATTTGCTGCCAGTACCGGGCTAAATCCCATTACCATAGTCATTCCTACTGCTACAGAAGCTGCTACCGCTTTTTTTCTGTTTCGGTTCATATTATACGACTCCTTTTCCAGCCATTGGCTTTTTATATTTAATGGTTGTTGTGTACTTATTATTTTTTGTCAGGTAAAAAACCTTTTGATGTATGAACGATGATCGGATCAAACACCATAAACATTGCAGGTAATACAAGAAGTACAACAATCGTACTGATCACTGCACCACGTGCGAGCAGTGTACAGATCGCACCGATCATATCTACCTTTGAGTACAGGGCTACACCAAATGTTGCCGCAAAGAAACTACATCCACTTACGATAATAGATTTCATTGAGAATTTATGTGCAATGGAAATAGATTCTTTTTTAGTTTTTCCAAGATGACGCTGTTTCTGATAGTTACTTGTCATCAGGATCGCATAGTCTACAGTTGCACCCAGCTGGATGGCACCGATTACGATACTTGCAACGAATGGAAGCGTTACCCCCTGGTAATACGGGATTGCCATATTAACAAAAATTGCAAATTCGATAACAAACAGCAGAATAAATGGTAACGAGATTGATTTGAATACAAACAGGATAATCAGGAATATTGCTGCCATAGAGAGGATATTTACTCTCTGGAGGTCAACATTTGTTGTATCCTGAAGGTCTTTCATCAGAGGTGCTTCACCGATCACCATTGATTCCGGACTATATTTCTTAACGATCTTCTGAATCGCATCAAGCTGTGCGTTACATTCATCCGTTGCAGAAGAATATTCAGAGCAGACAAACTGTACTTCATAGTTGTCGGACTGAAGCATTTTTTTAATATTGGAAGGAATCATAGATTCTGGGAATGTCGGTCCGATCAGAGAATTCATTCCAAGTGACCATTTTACTCCGTCAACTTTATCAATCTGATCCAGCATCTGTGTTTTTTCTTTGCTGTCCATTCCGTTTTTCAGAAGAATCATATGAACAGTACTCATATCGAAGTCTTCTTTCAGTTTTTCATTGGATACATTACTGTCCAGTGTAGCTGGAAGAGACTTATCAATATTGTAATAAATCTGAGTATGATTGTTTCCGTAAACAGCCGGATACAGCATTACCAGGAAAACAAGAAGCCATACTTTGTAATGCTTTGTGATAAAACCAGAAGCCTTATCCAGGCTTTTGACCAGTGGTTTATGTTTTGTTTTTTCAATCACTCCGTCAAATACAAGGATCATTGCCGGCAGTGTGGTAATACAGCAGATAACACCGATGACAACACCTTTTGCCATAACAATACCCATATCACGTCCAAGTGCAAACGTCATAACACACAGAGCAAGGAATCCGGCAATCGTAGTAACCGAGCTTCCGGCTACAGATTTAAATGTATCTGCAATCGCATGTGCCATCGCACGGTCTTTGCTATCGTATTTTTTCTTATAATTTTCAAAGGAGTTCAGAAGGAAAATGGAATAGTCCATTGTTACACCTAGCTGAAGTACTGCTGTCAGAGATTTTGTTATATAACAAACTTCTCCAAAGAAAATATTAGTTCCAAGATTGTAAACAACTGCAAGGCCTACACTGAGAAGGAACAACACAGGAATTACCAGTGAATCCATTGCAAGAAGCAGAACCAGCAATGATAAGCAGGCTGCGATCACAACATAGATCGGCATCTCTTCAAGTGCCAGGTTCTTGATATCTGTTACAACACCGGACATACCACTGATAAAGCACTGTTCGTTTGCGATCTTACGCATGTCGCTGACTGCTTCCATCGCTGCATCAGATGATGTTGTATTATCAAACAGTGCAATCATCATGGTAGCATCACCATTAAAGAATCCATCCTTAAACTTTTCCGGAATCATGCTTACCGGAATACTTAAATCAGCCACACTGTCATACCACAGAACGTCTTTTACATGCTCCACATTCTGGAATTTTTCTTTTAATGCTGCGACATCTTTCAATTCCATATCTTCCACGACTACCATGGAGAATGCACCCATTCCAAATTCATCCACCATGATATCCTGGCCTTCAACTGTTTCCAGTGATTCCGGCAGATAACTCAGGATATCGTAATTTACTCTCGTCGCTGCCATTCCCAGGAATGACGGGATAAGCAGTAACATACTGATGATTACAATAATCACTTTATGCTTTGCTATCCACTTTCCAAACTTAATCATCATGTCCTCCTTATTGAATATATTTTTCATTAATGACTATCAGTCACTTTTTATTCATCTAGAGTTATATACCCAAACTGACCATTAGTCAATATACGTTTTTGCCAATGTGTCCAAAAATCAACAACTTCTTTTTGTGATATTGACTTTTGGTCATTTCTGTTTATAATAAATGGCGACCATCAAATACAGGGAGGTTTTCTTAATGGGTAAATTAGAATCAAATAAAAAGAAAAAAGAAGACGCACTGTATAACACTGCTTTCGAACTGTTTACAACAAAAGGGACCAATAAAACTACTATCTCTGATATTGTTGAGAAAGCCGGAGTTGCTAAGGGTACTTTTTATCTGTATTTCAAAGATAAATATGATATCCGAAACAAACTGGCCTCTTCCAAAACGCAGGATTTATTTTTCGCTGCATATCTGGCTGTTCGTCAGAATCAGATCACAGGTTTTCCTGCTCAGCTCCATTTTATGATCGATCATATCCTAAATGCACTCAAAAATGATTCTCAGCTTCTTATCTTTGTTTCGAAAAACCTCTCCTGGAATGTATTTCAGGCTGCATTGGAACAAAAAATGCCTGACAGAGATGTCAGATTTTATGATAAATATCTCCAACTGATCGAGGAAGGTCATCAGGCTTATGAACATCCTGATCTGCTGCTCTTCTCAGTGATCGAGCTTGCAAGTTCAACCTGCTACAACTGTATTCTGTATCAGCAGCCAGTTCCACTTGAAGAATACATGCCTTATCTGCACAAATCCATTGATGGGATACTTTCCAGTTATCAGAAAGATTCTTCTGATACTTCCGCAGACTAAAACAGAGCTGTACCTTATTGGTCAGCTCTGTCTTATATTTCATATCTATTCTGTTTTTAATTTTCCATCTCTTTTGGCTTTTTCCACAAGTCTCCGATTAGCCGCATTCATTGTACCAAACTTATCCACACAGCAAATGACTTCTGCACAATCATCCATCATTTTCTCTGCTTTTTCCAGATGTTCTTCTGTAACAGCCTCGAATGGTTCTTCACTGATCACCTCTGCTGCCAGTGCTTTTGCAACATCATAGTCCAGATCATTACTGTGGATCACACCTGCAATAAATGGAATACCCGCTCTCTGCAATTTTCGATATACCGGAATTCCTCTGCCATTTCCACCAATGACAAATACCTGTGGTTTACCTGCCGGAGCGCCCATTTCCAGACATCCAAAAGAAGCATTATAGCTTCCCGTTGTAATTCCATAAAGATGATGGATATATTCGGATGTAAAAATCTCCTCCGGTGTACCGTATTTTTCGATCCGGTCACCATGGACACAGATCACATAATCTGATATTTTCTGAGCCAGATCAAGTTCATGAAGCGACATCAACACAGCTGTGTGATGTTCCAGAACCATCTTCTTTAATATAGAAAGAAGTTCCAGTTTATGACGAATATCCAAAAAGGAAGTCGGCTCATCTAGAACAATCACTTCTGGTTCCTGGCAGATTGCTCTGGCCAGCAGAATCCTCTGTCGCTGTCCATCACTGATCTCGGTAAAATCTCTGTCCTTAAAATCCAGTGCATGGACCATTTCCATTGCCTTATGTACCTTTTCCCAGTCACCCTCCGATAAGATTCCCAGCGTACCTGTATACGGATATCGTCCTGTTGCAACAATATCCTCACATGTCATAAGCTCTGGTCTTATTCTCTCCGTCGTTACAACGGCCAGCTTCTGTGCAACTTCCTTACCTGACATCTGACTCATCAGTTTCTGATCCAGATACACAGTTCCTCCTACCAGTTTTAGCTGTCTGGTAAGGCTCTTCAATATTGTTGATTTTCCTGCACCGTTCGGTCCGATCAGAGTCAGGATTTCTCCCCGGTTCAATCGAATTTCAATATCACGGATCAGTGGCTTTCCATCGTATCCTACTGTCATCTGTTCAGAATGAACAAAATATTCTCCCATCAGGCCATCCTCTTTCTTCGAATCATAATATAAATCACAACCGGAGCTCCAAATACTGCAGTAACAGAACTGATACTGAGTTCTGTCGGTGCAAAAGCAGTTCTTGCGATCAGGTCACAGAAGAGACAGAATACAGCGCCTCCAAGAAAACATCCCGGGATCACCAGAAGCGGCTTGGATGTTTTCATAAGACTTTTTATAAGATGTGGTACCGCAATTCCAACAAAGGAGATCGGACCGGCAAAAGCGGTCACGCAGGCTGACAGAATACTGGAAAGCAGTATCAGTGCAATACGAAATGCTTTGATATTTACTCCCATATTCTGTGCATAGCCCTCGCCAAGCTGATATGCACTGATCGGCTTGGACATTAAAAATGTAAGAAAAAGTGCAGCAAACACCACAACTGCCATCACAGAAACATTATCCCAGCTTGTTCCGGAAAAGCTTCCCAGTGACCAGTTATGAAGATTTACAATATTGGAATCATCTGCAAAAGTAACCACAAAATCTGTTATCGCAGAACAGATATATCCAATCATAATACCACTTACAACAAGCATGGACATCTGCTTTACCTTTCGTGAGATCAAAAGCACAAATCCCATGGATATCAGAGATCCGGTAAACGCAGCCAGTATCATCAGACCTGAAGTAGCTACCATAGATTTTCCCAGCAGATAGATCATTGTCAGTGCCACGATCAGTTTTGCACCTGATGAAATACCAAGTACAAAAGGACCTGCGATCGGGTTTCCAAAAAATGTCTGCAGAAGAAACCCTGATACTGAAAGCGCTCCTCCAAGAATCACTGCCGCCAGTATTCGTGGCAGTCTTATCTCCCAGACAATATTGTAAGCAGTTTCATCTCCGTTTTTGTGGAACAGTATCTGAAATATATCATTCAGTGAAATAGAAATACTTCCTGAATTGATATTCCAGAATATAAAGACCAGCAGAAGCACTATCAGTATTATAAAAGACAGCCAGTATCTGAAATGCAATTTCTTCCGCATGTTACTTCCTCTCATCATTTTAATTTATGCATGTAAGTCAGTGTATCCAGATTTGGATCATCTGAGGTCAGCATGGTATGAATATCTTCGATCATTGTTCCAAGTTCCATTGTCTCCTGAAACAGATTCTGATTGGTACACCAGACATTTCCATCCTTAACTGCTTTAAAATCAGCAAGCAGAGAACTCTTCTCCAGCATCTGGCTGATATCTGTCAGTTCACCATCGATCGTACTATTGTAGATGATATAATCCGCATCCTTAGCTCCGGCATAAAACTCTTCCATCTGCATATTCATTGTGGAAAGAGAGTTATCATCCTCCGCTCCAAGGTCACTGAAAATATATTTTCCACCGGCGAGTTCGATCATCTTGGATACATAATCTCCTGACTTACGAACATTGGCAGCCCCTACTGAATTGATATAGAAGAAAGCCACTGTCTTTCCGGTAGATTCACTGTCCTCTATTGCTTTCAATTTATCAACCTGTTCCTGAAAAAGTTTGTCTGCAAGTTCTTCTTTTCCAAGAAGAACCCCATATAGCTTCAACCACTCAGTACGGCCAAGCGGATGACTTTCGTAACTTGAATGCTCTACCAGAACCGGGATCCCGAACTGCTCAAGCTTTTCTTTTACTTCCGGTTTATGGTAGATCATTGTAGACTCAATCGCCAGATCACAATTTTTAGACAAAATCAGTTCGTAATCCGGTGCACTGTACTTACCAGCAAAAGAAATACTTCCATCTTCCAGTGCTTTCTTAGCCTCGTCGATATACCATCCGTCAGCATTGGTTCCTGAAAGACTGATACTGTCCAGCCCGTCCAATGCACAGAAAAGATCCATTGCCGATGTTGCCACAAGATAGATATTATCAAGTGGCTGTTTAATAACTGCAATATCACTGTCAAGGCCTTCCGGAGCTTCTTTTCCTTCCGGAACAAGAAGAAACTGCCCATCTCCTGCAATTGTGATAAGTGCATAACCATCTTCATAATAATCTACTGAAAACTGATCTGCATACTGAAGTTCCAGACTGTGATCATATTTTAAGCCAGCCAGATCCTGTCTGACAGCATTGCTTTCTGTTGTTTCTGTTGTCTCTTTTTCTTCAGCCGCCTGAACCAAAGCAGGTGCAGTCGCCATCATAGATGCGGTCAGTGCCGCACATAAAAACATGCGTAACTTTTTTTTCATCTTTATTTTTCAGCCTCTTTGATACTTGCAGAATCAAACTGTAAAGTATATTCAATCTCATGAGGAGTACTCATCGCAACTGTATCTGCTACAACTTCCATTGGATAATCAAATCCATCGACTGGTATTTCAAACACAGAATTACCATCCTTATTAACTGGTTCGTATTTTTCATCACCAATCAGCATATAGTCATAGTACGGACTGCTCCATTCTACAGAAGCGGTCACTTTGCCATCCTTAACTGTAAATCCAGTCGGACTGGTAACGCTTGCTTTACCAGAACCACCTTCCATTTTTACTTCTGCTGTATAGTCTCCGTCTTCCAGTTTCAGATCTTCAGCAGTTACTTTTTTTGCATCAGTTTCTTTTGTATCAGAAGCTTCAGCATCGGCTTCTTTCTGAGGATTTGTTACTTTTACTTTATGATCGTACCATTTGTTCTTCTTTCCGATCAGAGCAACGTCAAATTCTTCGTCAATGGCAGGAACCGGAATGTCAAATCCATAAACTTCTTCGGTATATCCATCACTATAGGTTACTTCATCTGTTGTCGGCTCAAGAATCTCAGCTCCGTCTTTCTGGGCATCATCTGCCTTTCCAACAAAAAGGTTTACAATCTTCTTTGAATTCAGGCTTACATGAATCGTCATTTTACCGTCTTTGACTGTCAGTGTTCCCTTACCGTCATTTGCTTCATTTACATGAAACATGGAGCTGTCGGTATCAAATTCTGCACTGTAAGTACCGTCTTCAAGAACTTCTACTTTTGAAGTATCTTCTTTTTTCTCAGATTCATCCTTTGCTTCATCTGTTTTGGAATCCTCTGTCTTCTCTGTTGTTTCCGCAAAAACAACCGGACTGTAAGCACTGATCATAAGTGCTCCGCTTAATACGCATGCCATCATTGCCACTGAACGTTTCATAATATAAATCCTCCTGATTTTACAGGAAATGCCCGGAAGACAATCAAGCCTTCCGGGCAGTCCCGTTTATTGCATAAATTATTTACACATTACATTATTCTGCTGCAGAATCGTCTGTAACTTCTTCTGCACCATCTGTTGTGTCATCTGCTGCTTCTGCAGTATCATCTGTTGTTTCTTCAGCTGTATCAGCTGTTCCAAGAGAATCAATTGCTGCTTTTGTATGCTCTACGTAAAGATCCTCTACAGCTTCAATTCTTCCAAGACCTGCGATCTGGCAGTCAACGCTGTCAAATGCACCAGATGCATTGAACTGAGATTTCCAGGAATCGTCATCATCACCAGCCATATCGTTGTTTGCATGGTCACCAGCAACAACCATCAGCGGACGAAGAACAACTTTCTTGAATCCTGCGTCTTTAACTTTTGCAATAACAGCCTGGCATTCTGTATCTTCTGGCTTACCTTCTACAGTTCCAATGAAAGCGTTTGTAAATCCAAGATTATCCATCTGTGACTGCATCTGATCATATGTTACATTTGCTGTATGGGAAGTACCATGTCCCATGAATACAAATGCTGTGCCATCTTCTGCAGCTGCTTCCATGCTGTCATATCCAGCTTCTTTGCAAGCTTCATCTGTGATAGCCTGCGCAACCGCTTTCTTGTCATCGTTGATTACTGTAGCATCTTCACCAACTTCACCAAGCATTGGCTCTGCGATCGCAACAGATTCAAATTTATCTTTGTATCCATCAATTGCTTCTGTCATTTCATCATATTCAGCACCATGCATCAGATGTGTAGGCTGAACAACAAGATTTTTAACGCCATTATCAACTGCACGGTCAAGTGCCTGCTGCATATTGTCAATCACTTCATCATCTCTTGCTTCTACATGGTTGATGATGATCTGTGCTGTAAATGCACGTCTTACAGACCAATCCGGATATGCTTCCTGCAGTTTGTCTTCGATTCCTTTGATATCCTCAGCACGGCTGTCGTTGAAGGATGTACCAAAGCTTACAACAAGAAGTTCATTCTCACCGATTTCATCCTGGTTACGAGGATCATCTTTGGATGCATCACCAGTGTCACGTCCGAAGTAATCCGGATCAGCTTCTTCGCCTTCAACCAGTTCCTTCTGAGCGTCTGTCAGTTTATCCCATGCTTCTTTGGCAGCTTTGCAGTCTTCATCTGTTGTATCAGTTCTTTCCTGAACATAGATCTTGTCGATCAGTGCTGCTACTTCATCTGCTGCTTTCTGATCATCATCGGAAGCTTCTTCTGTATCAGCGGTTTCTGCATCATCTGCTGTTTCTTCTGTTGCTGTCTCAGCAGTGTCATCAGAAGCGTAGATGCTTGCAGATCCCATCATTGTGACTGTTGCTACAGTCATTGCAATTGCCAGTGCTTTTACAGTTTTGTTTTTCATGTTTTTTTCCTCCTGTACCTGTTTTCTCATGAAAATTAAAATGAATAACAAAGTACGGCAGCAAGCCTGGTCAAAAAATATTTTTCGGAGAAATACTATATTTCCCAACAAAAAAACTCCTGCACCGGGCTAGAGTTTCTGGATTATGGTACAACCAATTACTCGTGATCCGGAATTTAAAATCCCCGTACCAATAGCAGGCAGGTTTCCTGACTTACAGATCAATACACCCGAATCGTCTTCCCAGTTTCCCAGTGACTGTGCATACACACATGATTCTGCATTCCCTGTATACAGTGACGAGATCGTACAGGACTTACACCTGTTTCCCTTTTAACTGAAGGCTATTTGATTATCTAACATCAGCACCTGTTATTTTTATTATTCAATTTCTTACAGAATACCACTATTTTGGTCAATTTACAATAGGGCAGTTATTTTTTTAACACTAAATCGCACAACGGAAGCAGATACAAAAACACTGCAAATAAGACGCTGTATCCCGGTGCACCTGCTGCTGTAAGCGGAACAGCACACGCGATCGACCACGGCACCAAAGGTGCTATGAGTACTGCACTGTCCTCCAGATTATTGGCAAAACGCAGCTTATCCGGTTCTGTTCTGCTGCAGAGCTGATCTGTAAGCATGATTGCCAATGTCTGATTACATGCCATAACGCTTGTCAGGATTGATGTGACAAGCACTGCAAAATATGGTTTTGTCCTGTCGGCAAGCAAACAGACCATTTTCTGAAATCCATTCAGGATTCCTGTTGCCTGAAAAATTCCTGAATAAGATGAAGAAATGCATACGATTGCTCCAACCTTCAACATCGAAGTGATACCACCTCCATTCAGCATTGCCGCTACCGTCACATCTGTAGAATGGAAACCATTCAGAAGAAGTTCAGGAAGTTCCGTAAATGCCATATTCTGAAGGCCAATACAGACAGGAATTGCAGTAACTATACTTGCGATCATTGCGATCTTCACCCCTGCCTGCATAACAGACAACAGCAGAATCACCGCTGCAGGCAGCAATGCAATCCAGCTGAGCCGGAACTCACTGCCAAAAGCATGTCCAAGATCCGGCATCTCTGTTTTTCCATGAAGCTGTATGCTGACAGTCAGATAAAGAATACAGGTAATGGTAAATGGTGCCAATGCACTTTTGATCATATTTTTTATATTTGTATAGATACCTGTCTCCGTCAGTTCGGCCACCAGAAGTGCACTTGTCGAAACAGGAGAACAACGATCTCCGAAATATACCCCGGAAAGAATTGCACCACCGGTCATCCATGAAGGAATTCCAAGTGCAGAAGCCATCGTTGCACATACAACACCAATCGTAGCTGCCGTACCAAGAGCAGTTCCTGTCAGGACTGAGATCAGACAATTCAGAAGAAATGTCATCAGCAAAAATGTCGATGGTTTTATCAGATGCACGGTATAACAGATGATTGCAGGAATTGTTCCAGCCTGTCGCCAAAGTGCTGTCAGCATTCCGATCAGTATAAATGTGAGCAGAATATTTTTTACTTTCCAGGCTCCCTGTAATGCCATCCTGCTAATCTGTCTCCAGCTATATCCCTGTTTTTTTCCATACAGGCTGAAAATGATCAGACCTGCCAGAAGAGCATATAATATAGATTTTCCTGTTATGATGCATATAATGAGCAAAGCACAGAAAATCCCAATCGTCAGAACTTCCATGATCGTTTTCCTTTCATATTTAATGCGTTGTCATAATAACATGGATGAAAGGAATTGTAAAATCCTGTATTTACCCTAAAAGACCCGGAAGAATCCTCCCAGGTCTTATTTGATATTTCTTTGTTGTTATGAATTTTTACAGGACGCCTCACATGGACAGTCAAAGCTTGGATTGAATGCATAGAAGTTTTTCGCATCCAGCTGTTCCTGTACGGAACGAAGTGCTTCCCCGAAACGCTGGAAGTGTACGACTTCTCTCGCACGTAAAAAACGAATCGGATCTGCAATTTCAGGAATGTCACGGACAACTCGAAGAATATTATCGTACGTTGCCCGGGCTTTCTGTTCCGCAGCAAGGTCTTCAAACAAATCTGTGATCGGATCACCTTTACTCTGGAATTCACATGCATTGAAAGGAACTCCACCGGCTGCCTGTGGCCATACACCTACTGTGTGATCAATATAATATGGCCCAAAACCACTTTTTTCAATTTCTTCCATAGAGAGATCTTTTGTCAGCTGATGAACGATCGTGGAAACCATTTCCAGGTGTGCCAGTTCCTCAGTGCCAATATCATTCAGCACTGCCATGGCCATGCGATTTGGCATAGTAAAACGCTGAGAAAGATAACGCATAGATGCTCCGATCTCGCCATCCGGGCCACCATACTGACTCATGATGAACTGGGCGATCTTTGCATTTGGAGTCTTAATATTTACCGGATACTGCAGTCTTTTTTCATAATTCCACATAAACTATCTGCACCCTCCTTCCGTTTCCCATGGGAATGGCTGCTGCACCCATTTCCATGTATCCCCACCAGATTCCAGTGCAGCATCTACTGTCAGTGGGCCATAACACTGCGCATATTCTTTCAGCAGTTTCTGGCGTTCCTGTTCACACTCCTGATAAAAGGAGATTGCTTCTTCACAGCATGGATGTGTATCCAGATAAAGCAGAACATCATTTACTGCAAAACTGACTTCGTTGATACGGTTCATTAATTTTTCTTTTGCAGTACACTGATTGCGATACATCATCTCTGCCCACCTCTCTTTCCACAAAATGGTTTACAGAGCTGCGGAAAAACAGTTCCGACCTTCAACGCATATCCAAGATCATATGTCGTAGTAAATTTCTGGCAGGGAACATACGCCATGGCTGCTTCCATCTGATCGATGTGTGTATACATTTCCGCATCTCTGGTTTTGGCATCCGGAAGGTGACACGGACATGGCGAAGGGCGGGATGGCTGATTTCTGGAATTATTCCGGCAGGAACACTGCTGCCCGGACATCATCTCTTTTGCCATTCCACAAGTTGCATTATATGGGCGGCCACATGGACGGTTCATCTGATAATTTTCCATGAGCAAATCCTTTCTGTCACAAATAATATGTCTCTATATTTTATGACATAAATATGGAATGGTGCGCATATCTGCCCATAAAAACAGCTCCCTTCACCGGGGAGCTGCACATTTCTTATCGCATTACTCAATCACATATGCATCTACGATTTCTCCGTAATATGCAATGTGTGTATCTCTGTTTGCACCTGAAAATGAACTTTCTACATTCTGTGGGTAAAACTTCTCTCTGTTTTCCTCTGTCATGGCCTCTGTATCCTGTGTCTGTTTATAGACTACTTTGCATTCCAGTGTCAGTGGAAGTTCTTTTACTCCCGGGACAGAAATTGTTTCCGGTTCTTCGTAAGTCAGACCAATTTCTTTCGCTTTATCTACATCTCTTCCTGATTTTGCCCCACAGTATCCAAGAATTTTTTTTGCACTGTCATCCAGTGGAATATTAACCGTAAATTCGCCATTCTTCTCAAGAAGACTTCTTGTAAAACGACTTTCTCTGACAAATGTAATAAAAACTGGTTTTCCCCATTCTACGCCAACCATTCCCCAGGAAATTGTCATAGAGTTCACTCTGCCATCTGCTTTTCCGGTAATCAGCACTCCATTTTTTACTCCGTTCAAAATTTCTCCCATATGTTCAAAAACATCTATTTTTTTCTTCATGATCTTATTTTCCTCCTGTTAGTTTACATACATTTCTTTTGTCCTTTATCTTAAGATAAAAAACAGGAATCTGCAAGTATTTTGTACTTTATCATTCACGTTTTTAAATGTATAATAGAAGTACTTTAACAAAGGAGTTCAGAATCATGTCACCATCAAAATCCAAAAATCTTACCCCTTCCTATGCAGTCATCCAGGGACTGTACTGGATGTATTTTGCAGCAATCATGAGTTTTTCCGGTTTTTTTCTTCTTTCCGGTGGATTTACCAATACTCAGATTGGAATCCTTGCAGCTATAGCAGGACTTCTGTCTGCAGTACTGCAGCCTGTCCTTGCAGGTTACGCTGACCAGCCACAAAGCCCCTCCCTGAAAAAACTGATCCAGATGCTGTATCTTCTTCAGCTGATCCTTGTGATCGGATTATTTTTATCCCATTCTCTCATACTTACCGGACTTCTTTATGGTTCCAGTATTGCCCTGCTGCAACTGATGACTCCTTTTATTAATTCCCTTGGAATGGAAAGCATCAATCAGGGACATTCTCTCAATTTTGGTCTTGCACGTGGAATGGGATCTGTCGCTTATGCCTGTATCTGTTACATTCTGGGGATCATTACGGTAAAAGCCGGACCTGTTTCCATCCCGATCACTGTAATTGTCCTTACCCTGCTGTCTCTTGGTATCCTTATTCTTTTTCCATTTTCCAAAGCAAAATCAGACAGCACTGCCACGAATGCTCCCAAAAGCAGCTCAGACAGTAATCCAATACTTTTTTTCAGGAAATACAAACGTTTTTCCCTGGTACTGCTCGGATGTATCTTTATCTATCTCAGCCATGTTCTGCTGAATAACTTTAATTTTCAGATTGCCCTGGCAAAAGGGGGCGGAAGTGCAGAAATGGGAACAGCCTCAGCAATCGCCGCCATATGCGAATTGCCAACGCTTTTCCTTTTTGGCTATATCATCCGCAAATTTCGCTGTGACCTTCTGCTAAAAACTGCCGGGATCTTTTTCACGATAAAAGCACTTGGCACGCTGCTTGCTCCGGGTATTCCGATATTTTACGGCGTACAGATTTTTCAGATGCTCGGATGGGGACTTATGACTGCAGCTTCTGTTTATTATGTAAATGCCCTAATGGAACCGGAAGACGCAATCAAGGGGCAGGCCTATTTCACAATGGCATATACCCTTGGAAGCGTACTTGGTTCTTTTCTTGGCGGAACACTCATCGACCTTGCCGGAGTACACGCAATGCTGCTCTTCTCAACAGTCTCTGCATTCATTGGTGCACTGATCGTACTAATCTTTGCTGAACGTACTTCAAAATAATATTCCAAAAAACACCGCAAACAGATACTACTTCCATCCGTCTGCGGTGTTTTTCATTTGTTATTTTTCATTTGTTTCGTTTCCATCTGCTCTGTTTATTCGCACAAATCTCATTCCACTGACAATTCCCACAGATTTCCACCCGTTTTCCTGACTCGATCACATTTTTCTGCACATTTTCCACAAATTCCTGAAATCTCATCTGTGCTTTTTCACTGAGTCCGCATGCTTCAAGCACTTTACGGTCATAGGCTTCCACCAGACCGGCACTCACGCAACTTCCCTCTTTCAGATTCGGACACTCTTTACAGATTTCATCTCCGGATACGGTAAGCTCAATATCTGCGCCTTTTTCAAAAAACTCCAGCATCTTCTGCATATTTACTGTGAATCCGCCACTGTAGCCTTTTCCTTCAAAATACGCAAGACACATTCCATGATGCGGTCTTAAACAGATCATGCTACAAATTTGCGGAGCTTTCTGGAAAGACCATAAGCCAGAACAATTTTAATAATATCCGGAATGATAAATGGAATGACACACCATCCCAGAACAGTTGCAAGACCAACGGCACCATTCGCTCTGCTGTAAACGATCATAAACCATGCAGTACCAAAAGCATAGCATACGATCAGTCCTACGATCATGGACACAATCTGCATTACGGATTTCTTACCCGGAAGTTTTTCCATTGCCCACATAACAAGGGCAGAAAACAGAAAACCAATAATATATCCGCCAGTTGTTCCAGCAAGAACACCAATACCTCCAGAAAATCCTGCAAATACCGGTACTCCAATTGCTCCAAGCAGAATAAATACCAATATGGAAAGTGTTCCTCTTTTTCCACCAAGGACACCTACCGCTACAAAAACGCCAAACGTCTGCAGTGTAAACGGAACAGCTGTCGGAATGGATATCCAGGAACAGATTGCCATAATAACTGCAAATACGGCAATGTACACAATATCATAAGTTTTACTTCTGGTTGCTGCTATTGTACTCATTTTTTTCTCCTCCTCGTGATGACAGTTCTATCTGTTATCTATTTAACAATTTAACACAGGCCTTTCCAATTGTCAACTTAATATAAAAAGAGGTTTACATTCAAAAAATTATATTCTTAAATGTAAACCTCTTTTTATAATATTATTTATCGTCAACTATTTCTGTTGATGTACATAAACCTCCATCTGGTTATATGGAATCACAATTCCGTTAGCATCAAATTCTTCTTTTATCTTCTGATTCAGGCGCCATTTCGTTGGCCAGTAACGTTCTGTCGACACCCAGACACGCAAGCCCATGATCACTGCACTGTCTGCAAGCTCGTCCACAAACACAACCATTTCTTTTGTGTCGCTTTTGGTATCTGCATCTTCTCTGAGAATTTTCTCAATGATTCTCTTTGCCTTCTGAATATCTGCCTCATAGGAAATTCCAACTTTGATCTCAAGTTTACGATTCTCCTTGGCCGTTACATTTATGATCGTACTGTTTGACAGTGTTCCATTTGGTACCACAATTTTTTTATTGTCAATGCTCAGAAGTGTTGTATAGCAGATCTCAATCTTGGCGACCGTACCCTCACACCCGTTTGACTGATCCTGAATGATATAATCTCCAACTACAAAAGGTTTAAAAAGCAACAAAAGAACTCCTCCTGCCAGATTTGCAAGACCTCCCTGTAGTGCCAGACCAACCGTCACACCTGCCGTACCAAGCAATGCCGCTACAGAAGATTCCTTTACACCAAGGCTTACTGCAATATTGATGATCAGAAGGACATACAAAACCGCTTTCCCGGCAGAAGAAGCAAACTGTATCACACCAGCATCCACATTGGCTCTCTCCAGAGATCGTCTCATAACATTCAATATCCACTGAATGATTTTTCGTCCCACGAAGAACACAATTACTGAAAGAACAACTTTAATACAAAAGCCCATAACTGCCGGAACCTGGTTTTCCATATACTGTTTAAAATTCAACAGATCTTTCAGACTATCCTTCACACCGTCAATTCCCATTTCCTGCAGACCTTCATCTACTTTACTGACAGTTTCACTGACTGTATCCATAAAAAATCCCTTTCTTTTTTCAATCTGTAATTGTATCTATCATACATCTCTGATATTTTCTTTTGTATTTATTAATATACCATGATTTTTCTGCAAAAACTATTTTAAATATTTAAAAATCCCATATACAGTGATATAATGGAAACACTTATAATAATTATATTCTTTTTACGGAGGAAAGCATGCATATTATAATTGTCGGATGCGGCAAAGTTGGAAGCACCCTTGCAGAGCAATTACAGGAAGAAGATACTGATCTTACTCTGATCGATACAGATGCAGACGTTATCAACAATCTCACCGAAGATATTGATGCCATGGGAATTGTTGGAAATGGAGCCAGCATCAATACACTTATGGAAGCCGGCGTCAAAACTGCTGATATCATGATTGCAGTCACCGCTTCTGATGAATTAAACCTGCTCTGCTGTCTGATTGCACAGAAAGCCGGACATTGTCAGACCATTGCCCGTGTACGCAATCCACTTTACAGTAAAGAGATTGGTTTTATTCAGGAACGCCTTGGTCTTTCCATGATCATCAATCCGGAACTGGCCACTGCCAGAGAAATCTCAAGACTTCTGCGTTTTCCGGCAGCCATCAAAATCGATCCATTTTCAAAAGGACGTGTAGAACTTCTCAAGTTTAAAGTTCTCCCGGAATTTGAACTGGATGGAATGTCAGTTTCCCAGATCACAGACAAATATCGCTGTGATGTTCTGTTTTGTGCCATTGAAAGTAAAACGACCTTAAGCATCCCGGGCGGTGATCATCTGGTTCACAATGGCGATTTTATCTCTATTATCGCAACACCCAAAAATACAGCTCTTTTCTTTAAAAAGATCGGGCTGAAGACACATCAAGTCAAAAATACTCTGATCATTGGCGGCGGCACAATTTCCTATTATCTTGCCAAAGCCCTTTCTGATCTGAAGATCAGTGTTAAAATCATTGACAAGAACAAAGAGCGCTGTGAAGAACTCAGCGAGATGCTTCCAAATGCCACAATTATCTGCGGTGATGGTACAGACCGCGCACTTCTCATGGAAGAAGGTCTTTCCACAGTAGAATCCTTTGTCACACTCACAAACATGGACGAGGAAAACATTTTCCTGTCACTGTCTGCAAAAAATATGACACAGGCCAAACTGATTGCCAAAGTAAACCGTCTTCCTTACAAAGACGTTATCGATGAGTTGGATATTGGAAGTGTGATCTACCCGAAATATATTACCTCTGATTCTATTCTCCGGTATGTACGTGCCATGCAGAATACTATCGGAAGTAACGTAGAAACCCTTTATCATGTGCTTGACAATCAGGCGGAAGCGCTTGAATTTATCATTCGTGATAATTCTCCTGTTGTGGGAATTCCACTTTCCAAACTGAATCTGAAAAACAATCTTCTTGTTTGCTGCCTTACACGTGAGGGGACTGTCAGAATTCCAAGAGGACAGGATTCCATTCAGATTGGCGACAACGTGATCATTGTCACAACCCATAAGGGACTTCGCGATATCCGCGATATTCTGGCATAAGAAGGGATGTATACAGATGAATTTTCGAATTATTGCTTATATCGTTGGATGGGTGTGTAATTTTCAGGCAATGTTCATGGTTCTTCCATGTATCACGGCTCTCATTTATCAAGAACATGAATTTTTCGCTTTTCTGATTTCCATGATTGTCTGCCTGATCGTAGGTCTTCCACTGACTATCCGAAAACCTAAGAACAAAGTTTTTTATACCAAAGACGGATGTGTTGCAGTAGCTTTGAGCTGGTTTGCACTTTGTATTTCCGGTGCAGTACCTTTTGTCCTCAGCGGTGCTATCCCACATCCAATCGATGCTTTTTTTGAGACAGTATCTGGGTTCACAACAACCGGATCCAGTATCCTGACAGATGTGGAAGTTCTCCCTCATTGTATTCTGATATGGAGAAGTTTCACACACTGGATCGGTGGCATGGGGGTTCTTGTATTCTTGCTCTCACTGCTGCCACTTGCCGGCGGGTATCATATGAATCTGATGAAAGCCGAAAGCCCTGGTCCTTCCGTCGGCAAACTGGTTCCAAAAGTTCAGCAGACCGCCAAAATTCTTTACACGATTTATATTGGAATGACACTGTTCCAGATTATTCTTCTTCTGATTGGCAGAATTCCTCTGTTCGATACCCTGTGTATTTCTTTTGGTACAGCCGGTACTGGTGGATTTGGTATCGTCAATGACAGTATGGGAAGCTACAGCACCTACTGTCAGGTTATCACAACGATTTTTATGATTCTTTTTGGAGTCAACTTTTCTGCATATTATCTTCTTCTTACGAAAAAGTTTGTGCAGGCATTTAAATTTGAAGAAGTACGTTATTATTTTGGAATCATTCTCGCTGCAATCCTTGTGATCGGATTAAATACAGCTCATCTGTTCCGCAATCTGGGTGAAGCATTTCAACAGGCAGCCTTTCAGGTTGGTTCTATCATTACAACAACCGGTTTTTCCAGCACAGATTTCAGCCAGTGGCCCTCTTTGTCCAAAACGATTCTCGTACTTCTGATGTTTGTCGGTGCATGCGCCGGAAGTACCGGTGGCGGAATCAAAGTTTCCCGAATTTTGATTCTATGTAAAGCAGCCAAAAAAGAATTCCAGTTATATCTGCACCCGAATGCAGTCAAAAAAATCAAAATGGATGAAAAAACGATTGGACATGATATCATCAGATCTACAAACATTTATCTGAGTGTATATCTCCTGATCTTAGCAGCTTCTGTCCTTATTATCTCTCTGGATAATTTTGATCTTATTACAAACTTTACAGCAGTCACCGCAACATTGAATAATATCGGTCCTGGTCTGGAAATTGTAGGCCCGATGGGGAACTTCAGTTCCTTTTCCTATCTTTCCAAATGTGTGTTAATTTTTGACATGCTTGCCGGACGATTGGAAATTTTTCCTCTGATGCTTCTTTTCTTTAAAGGAACCTGGAAGAAATTCTAGTTCACAATTTTTTCAAATTTATACCATATTTTTTTCACATTTATTAGGTATATTAATATGCATAGAAGGTGCATGCCTTCTATAAAATATTTTTCTTTTTCATACGCGCCGGTACGAAAGTACCGGCCTCCTTCCATTTATGGAACTTTTTTTATTTACGCAACGTCAAAAGCTCTGTCGTATCAATCACTGATACAACAGAGCTTTTTATTACTGTAAATTATCGCTGATCGTCTGCCAGATACTGCTGTTTTCAAATCCCAGCTTCCACTGTGCAACGCCCGCAAGATTATATTTCGGAATCAGTTTCACTTTCTCCGCGATCGATTGTGCATCTTCCAGCCAAATCTGATACGTTGAATTATCTTTTTCAAATGTTGCATAATTCTGACTGACACTTCCGTCCCATACAGCTTCAACGCCATTTTCAGTAAGGACATTCTGTGCTTCATCCATTCCAATCGCCTCACTGGTCAGAGCCCCACCAGTTGTTTTCCAAAGTCTTGTATAAAACGGAATTGCAAGAACTGTTCTTTCTGCCGGCGCTTCTGCAATCGTATCCTGCACGCCCTGCTCCACCCATGGAAGAGAGGCCACAGATCCGGCATCTGACCCTACATAATGTTCATCATACCCCATAATAACAATATAATCTACCACCAGTCCTTGTTCTCTGCGGTCATAATGGCTGGTAAAATCTTCCGGAACCGGATTATCTACTGAAAGAACAAGATTATTCTTATGACATTCAATAGAAAGTTCTCTTAAAAATTCCAGGAAATGAGGTCCCGCATCTTCACTGAGTGTCTCGAAATCCACATTTATACCATCTAGCCCAACGGTAGTTGCTGACTGAATCAGCTGCTGAATCATATTTTGTCTGGATGACAACTGTGAAAGTGTATCCGTTGTACTCACTTCTGCCGTAAAATTATCAATCAGTCCCCAAACCTTTAATCCGCGTTCATGTGCAAGTGCCACATAGTCCGCCGACGCAATATTTCCTATATTTCCTGCTGTGTCCTGAATATAATACCATGTAGGAGAAATTACATTTACACCGCTGACATTTGCGATCGTGTCCGCCAGATATGCATTTGCATCCTGACTTGTCACCTGATGCCAGCTCATATTTACTTTTCCATCCATAGTAAGATAGGTATATTCCTCTTTCTCAAATGATCTCTCAAAATCTTTTGTCTCAGCAGATGCTATCGTATCCTTCTGAACATATCCTATATAGCCATCCATTGTAGCAACCTGGGCCCAGTCTTCCAGTTCTTCCAGAAAGATCAATGTATCCCCCGTCTTCACATCTGTCAGGATCGGAGACTTGATTCCACCCTGATAACGGATACTTGTATCTTTTTTAACTGTCGTTGTCTGCACTCCGGTAAACCTGTACTGGATTGCAACTCTGTTCGGATTTTCATATACATAAGCATCCAGGTCTGTAAATTTCTGCACGAAACCAAGACGCAGATAAACTGTTCCATCCTTCAGCCATACATCGCCTTCTCCGCTCTCTGCTGCCGGATAATACTGCAATTCAGAAGGTGTCGCATAAAGTACTTGCTGGTCAGCACTATCCCAGTAATATCTCTGATTCAGATATGTATTTACCATATCAAGTGGAAGATATATCTGATCTCCTGACATCAATGCGCGTTCTTCCATGATTTCAGTTCCCAGAACAACTGCCATTTCCCCATCTCCGGGCTGTCCATAATATTCTGTAAGATTCATTCTTTCTTTTGTAGGAATATATTTCTTAATAAAATGCATTCCCAGCCCCATAACTGCCAGCACTAAAATCAATATGCAGACAATTACGACAGGCATGTGTTGATTTCTCGTTTGTTTTTTTGCCTGATGCTTCATCTGTTTCTCCCTTTAATTTCAGATAAGATCTGTAACCATTCTGTGTTGCGCTTCTTTTTTTCTTACGTATCGTAACACTTTTTATGCTATTCTCAGTAACCTGATTATTACATATACTTTTTTATTATAACATGCTTTACTATATAATGTCTTAACTAATTATAAATTTTCAAATATTTCCTGTACAGAATCATTACCTCAGACTTTTTAATTTTGTGCAGGATTTTCCGGTCTGGTTAAGTACGAGAGGGGAAACTGCACTTGTACCGGAAAATCGCTGCAATCATCTTATGTATATAAAAGCAGGTATTTATCATCTTCTGTTTTTGGGAAGTTCCCTGATATGTTCAAAGTTCACTTTTGCAATCCTGCCTTCTTCATCTGCAGTATAATCCCTCATGTAACCACCGTCTTCTGCGATCATACAGGCTTTCGCAATACATTTCGGTGTACTGGGATTTCCATTCAGAAAAAGCCTGACACCTTGTTTCCGATAATCTTTTAATTCATCCTTCAAAGGTTTCAATGACTTTTTACTGCATTTACTGTGTGACATATTTTATTTTTTTCGGCCCTCCTTTCCTGAAATTGATTTTAGAAAACACCTGATAGGTTCAAGAAAAAATAATCCTCCGTATAATTGAATTTAATCTTATTGTGGGATTTCCACACTGCCCCAGCAAGAACGCTGTATGATATGTTGTATTACCGGCAATGATATGGAAGGAAAATGTATTGTGTAAGTCTTGCCTCTAATCTGTTCTTCAGCTATATGACGAATATTTTTTCTTATTCCTCATTATACAGAGTTCCTTTGTTTATGCAAGCCTTTTTAGCACTTTATCTAAAAATTCCCAATTAATTTCTAAATATTTTATAAATAGACAGGTTCTATTTCTTTACATTTTCTATGATTGTGGTATATAATATGTCATATTAATAAGTCATGGACTATATAGCCTGTCGTTCTGATATTTTCATATAATATAGCAGAGACAGGTGCATAAGAATAGGATGTGATCATAATGAAAATAGAAAAAATCAATGAAAATCAAATCCGCTGTACATTAACCCGAGAAGATCTCGAAAGCCATCAGGTTAATCTCAAAGAGCTGGCTTATGGTTCCGAAAAGGCAAAAAAACTTTTCCGCGATATGATGCAGCAGGCACAGATACAGTTCGGTTTTGAGGCTGATAATATTCCTCTCATGATCGAAGCAATCCCGGTCAATTTGGACAGTGTCATCCTCATCGTTACTAAAATAGAAGATCCGGAAGAACTGGATACTCGTTTTTCCAAATTTTCACCATATAAGGACAATGCTCAGGCAGAACCACTTCAACTTGACGGAGCAGACAACATTATTGATATCTTCCAGAAAATATGTGAGGCAAAAATGAAAGGTACTACTCGCAAGCAGGCCAATCAGAAAGAAACTTCTGAGAAATCTGCTGCCTCTTCTGAAACACCGACAGTTGATCTGATCCGGTTGTTCAGCTTCTATCATTTGGATGATGTCATCGCTGCTGCACACGGTCTGAACGGATTTTTCACAGGCAAAAATACTCTTTATAAAGATTCTTCAGACCGTCGTTACCAGCTTGTCCTTCATCAGTCTGAATACTCACCAGAAGAATTCAACAAAGTTTGCAATATTCTTTCTGAATATGGATCCGGCAGAGCATTTTCCGCAGCCGGTGAAGCTCATCTGAAGGAACATGGAGAACTGATTTCTTCCAGTGCCCTTCAGCAACTTACACAGCTTTGATAAACACCATGACTTATAAAATGCAAAAAAGACTGGCCCGAAAGCCAGTCTTTTTTATGCGGTAAATCCGTGCTTATTCACCAAGAAAATCATTGATCTGCTGAACCAGAACATCTACGTCCATTCCATGAACCATAGCTGCTTCTTCCAGAGATTCCATCTGTGAAGACGGGCATCCAAGGCAGTGCATACCAGCTCTCATGAGAATTGGTGCAATATTAGGATCTAAAGTAATTAACTGGCCAATCAGCATGTCTTTTGTAACTTTTGCCATTGTAAATTGCCTCCTTTAATATGGAATTCTTAAAATTCCCGACTATGATTTATTATAATATAAAAGTTAGAAGCGGTCAACCAAAAATATCGATTTTTTTGCTTGTTCACAATTTTATACTTGTAATCCATAAAGATATATATTAGAATAACGATATAGAACCTGTAAGGGTACTAACGAGAATAAAGGAGGATACTATAATGGCATATGTAATTTCTGACGAATGTGTAAGCTGTGGAACATGCGCAGCTGAATGTCCAGCTGAAGCAATTTCTGAAGGTGCAGAGCATTTCGAAATCGATGCTGATGCTTGCCTTGACTGTGGAACATGCGCTGATGCCTGTCCTACAGAAGCTATTCACCCAGCTGAATAATTTCATTCATATCAACCAAAAAGCTGCAGCGTCTGCTGCAGCTTTTTTATATTCCGTTACTTATCCCGGTGCCTTCGTCCAGATTTTTTCTCAGCAGCAGCTGCTGCCTCTTTTCGTGCAAGCTGCTGTCTGCGTATCGCATAATCAAGCGATCTGCATCTTTCTTCATCTTCATTCTGTGCCTTCAGTTCCTGCGTGATCAGTCTTTCAAGAATCGCCTGAAATTCTAAGATCTTATCATTTTTCCCCTCGTCTTTTTTGGATATTTTTTCTTTTAAATCCCTGTCTGTTTTTACTTCAGCATGATCTATAACTTCTCCTTCCAGAAGTGTTGATGCACTTTCTCCAAATCCGGTCATAGATGCTGTTATCTGAGGGATCAGGTTCTTGATTGCCCGAAGCTGCAATCCTCTTTTCTTCAGTTCTTTAATATTCAAAAAAAGTTGAATATCATATCCGGTGTAATAACGGTGTCCCAATTCGTTTCTGTGAATCTGTAGTTCCAGTTCCTCTTCCCAGTATCGCAGGACATATGACTTGACTCCAGTCATTTCCACCGCCTGTCTGACTGTATATCGTGTCTCCATCATGCACCTCCTTATGAACTTCATTACATTTTATTATAAAAAGTAACCCTTACGAATTCAACAAAAAACGTTCGACAAAAAAGCAGGCATCCACCTCAGAACTATGTTTATTCTTCGGTAGATACCTGCTTTCTGCTTTTTTATTATTTCTTCATGTTTACAAACTGTGTATATCTTGGCAGCCATACCAGTTCAATCGTTCCGATTGGACCATTTCTTTGTTTGGCAATGATTACTTCTGCAATATCTTTCTTCTCTGTATCTTTGTGATAATAATCATCGCGATACAAAAACATAACGACATCGGCATCCTGCTCAATCGCACCAGACTCTCGAAGATCCGAAAGCATCGGTCTGTGATCCGGTCTCTGTTCAACCGCACGACTAAGCTGCGACAGTGCAATGACCGGTACACTCAGTTCCCTGGCAAGTGCCTTAAGCGAACGAGAGATATCAGAAATTTCCTGCTGACGTGAATCACTTTTGCCACTGCCACTCATCAACTGAAGATAGTCGATCATAATGATTCCAAGATTATGTTCCAGTTTATATTTTCGACATTTGGATCGCATTTCCGCAATACTGATTCCCGGTGTATCATCAATGATCAGGTTGGAACGTCCAATGATATCCGCTCCTTCCACCAGCTTTGTCCAGTCCTCATCTTTCAGATTGCCGGTACGCATATTCTGTGAATCGACATGCGACTCCATCGCCAGAAGTCGGTTTACAAGCTGTTCCTTTGACATTTCCAGACTGAATATCGCAACCGTAACATCTTTACGAAATGCCATATACTGTGCAATGTTCAGAACAAATGCAGTTTTACCCATAGAAGGACGTGCTGCGATCAAAACCAGATCTGACGGATGCATACCTGACGTCTTGTAATCCAGATCGATAAATCCTGTCGGAATACCGGTTACACTGCCTTTCAGTTTGGATGCCTTCTCAATGTTGTTGATTGCATTCAACACAACCTGCTGAATCGGTACATAATCCCCGCCAATACTTCTCTGCAGAATATTAAACAGTTTCTTTTCCGACTCTTCAAGAATCATCTCTGTACTTTCTTTTTCCAGATAACAGGTATTTGCAACATCTTCTGTCGCTTTGATGAGGCGACGCAAAAGTGCTTTTTCACTTACAATGTTGGCATAATACTTCACATTGGCAGAAGTAGGAACTGCCTCAATAAGCTCTCGTACATATTCCATACTGCTGATATCCGGAGGAAGATCTTTTTCTTTCAGTCGATTCTGCAGAGTGATCAGATCAACCGGCTTCCCTTCATTACAAAGCTCTACCATTGCATCAAAAATAATGCCATACTGATTCTGATAAAAGTCATCACTTGTCAGGATTTCCGATGCAATCAGAATCGCATCTCTGTCAAGGAGCATGGCGCCGATGACAGACTGCTCTGCCTCAATACTGTGAGGCGGTATTCTTTTTATCAGCGCTTCTTCCATAGCAGATTCTCCTTACTTATGCTTCTTTGATCCATACTTTCAGACTTCCGGTTACTTTAGGATGCAATTTCACCGGAACCTGTGTCACACCGAGATTTCTGATCGGACTTGGCAGTTGAAGTTTCTTTTTATCAATATCCAGCCCAAGCTGAACTTTGGCTGCTTCTGAAATTTCTTTGGAAGATACAGATCCGAAAGTTCTTCCGCCTTCTCCTACTTTCAGTGTCAGAATGATTTCTTTTGTTTCAAGATCTTTTGCAAATGCCTGTGCTGACTCAAGATTTTCCTGTGCAACTTTTTCTGCATTGGCTTTCTGAAGTTTCAGGTCATTCAGATTCTTCGGAGTAGCCTCTACTCCCAGTTTTTTCGGAAGAATCATATTTCTTGCATATCCGTCACTTACATTTACAATGGCGCCTTTTTTTCCAAGTGCCTTTACGTCTTCTAATAAAATTACTTTCATTTCTTGCCTTTTTCCTCCTGATACAACTCATCTATAATTTCTTTCAGCATATCCTGTACTTCGTCAATCGGACGTTTTACCTGTGCGCCGGCAATATTAATATGTCCGCCACCGCCAAGTTTTTCCATCATTACCTGTACATTAACTTCATCGATTGCACGGGCACTGACATAAACTTCTTTATTATATGTGGTCAGTACAAATGATGCTTTTACACCGGCAATATTCAAAAGTTCATTTGCCGCCTGTGCACCGACAACTGTCGGACTTTCCAGTCCCTCACTCGGACATTTTGCAATAGCAAAGCATCCTCTGTAGATTTCTGCTGTTCGAACAGCTTCCGCTCTTGCCTTATAAGAATCAATATTATCACGAAGCATCTTACGCACTCTGGTCATATCCGCACCGGAACGACGCAGGAATGCGGCGGCCTCAAATGTACGCACACCGGCCCGTGTAATGAAGTTGTTTGTATCTATCATAATACCGGCATAAATGCAATCTGCCTCAATATTACGAAGTCTAAGATCATCCGAGAAATACTGCAGGATCTCAGCTACCATTTCACATGTTGAAGATGCATATGGTTCTACATAGGATAATACCGCGTTCTGGATCACTTCGTTGCCTCTTCGGTGATGGTCGAGAACCACGATTGTCTTTGTCATGTACAAAAGTTCTTCGCACTCTGTATAGCTTGGCTTATTTGTATCAACAACAACCACTACCGTATTGTCATCTACCAGTTCCATTGCCTGGTTCCGGTCAATGAACATAGATGGTTCATAGTCCGGATTATTTATATATCCAGCCATAAGCGGACGTATGGATGTAGATGGGTCATTTACAACAATGTGTACCGGTTTGCCAAGTGTCTTACCTGCACGATAAATACCAATAGCCGCGCCCAGAGCATCAACATCTGTGATCTTATGCCCCATAACAACAACACGTTCTTTAGTGCTCATGAACTCTTTCAGCGCCTGTGCTTTGACACGGGCTTTGACACGGGTAGTCTTTTCCATCTGCTGGGCCTTACCACCATAATAAGTAATGCTGTCACCGTTTTTGATAACAACCTGATCTCCGCCACGTCCAAGTGCCATTTCAATGGCAATACGTGAATACTCATAGTTCTGAAGATAAGTTGCAGCATTCAGACCGATACCAATACTTAAAGTCACTGTCATTTCGTTACCGATATTAACAGTTTTTACTTCATCAAGGATATGGAATTTCTGCTCCTTCAACGTTTCCAGCGAACTCTGCCTCATGATCAGAAAATATTTATCTTTTTCCAGTTTTCGAACCAGGCCATCATAATTGGAAAAATATTTCGTGATCTTACGGTCGATCAGAGCAATCAGAAGCGATCTTCTGACATCTTCTACACTTTCCAGTGCTTCTTCATAATTATCCAGATATGCAAGAGCAACAACAAGTTTATTGTCTTCATTCGCCTGGATATATTCCTTTAACTCAGTCTCATCGTACAGATACATTGCAATAAGACTCGTTGTTTTCGGAATATCCATCAGCAGTTTGGACGGTGCAACAGACTCTCCCAGAAAAACTTTCTGCATAGAGATACGATAAATGCGGTCCCCAAACTGGGTACTGACTTCTGTGATATCTTTTCCATCATGTCCCGGAAGTTTGTTCGCTGTAATATCCGGAAAGATCGTACTGACATTCTTTCTGTAAAACGGATCTTTTCCCGTCAGCTGAGAAAACATTCTGTTTGACCAGATCATTCTCCCCTGCATATCCATCACTGCATATGGAAGTGCCAGTTCTTCGAGTACTTTCTTTTCCAGAAACTCATACTGGCTGGCAAAAGCAATCAGATCATTAAACATCAATGGTCTGTGATAAAACAGAAGTGCAATCGCTGCCACAAGATAAAGGACGTTTCCCATCGTGACAACCACACCTGCTTTGATGTTGATCACATATACCAGAATGTTCAATACAATCAGCAGAACGGACAAATACAGTGGCCAGCGGGCTAAATGCTTCAGATGGCCTTTTAATTTTAATTTTCCACTCATAACACTCTTTACCATTCTTTTTCTTAGTTATTTAAACGCTGCCTTTTATTATACCAGATATCCATGAATTATGCCAGATATTTCCCACAAACTAAAAAAAGAGCTACGTCCGGAAAGCATATTCTGCAATCCGGACACAGCTCCCAAACTTCAATAAGCTATATCGATCAGATTAGTCCTGAACATATGGCATCATGGAAAGATGACGTGCTCTCTTAACAGCAACAGTCAGAGCTCTCTGATGTTTTGCACAGTTTCCTGTGATTCTTCTTGGAAGGATTTTACCTCTTTCAGAAACATATTTTCTGAGTTTTGCTACATCCTTGTAATCGATTTCATTATTTTCTTTACCGCAGAATACACAAACTTTTTTTCTTCTGCGTCCGCCTCTTCTCTTCATTGGAGAGTCCGGTCTTTCGCCTCTATTGTAAGCCATGATGGTTTCCTCCTGTTCTTATTTCTTTCAGTTTAGTTAAATGGAAGTTCTTCGTCGATTCCATCCGGAATATTCATAAAGCCGTCTGCGCTTGCTGCCCCCGGACTCGGCATAGACGGAGCCGGTGCTGCATTCTGCTGAGGATGTGATGCTGCATAGCTGTCACTGGAAGCTTTACTCTCGGCAAATTCCTGTTCCTCAACTACAACTTCTGTAGTATATACTTTCTGGCCATCTCTGTTTGTGTAGCTTCCGGTCTGAATACGACCACTTACTACAATTCTGATTCCCTGATGGAAGTACTTCTCTGCAAATTCCGCGCCACGTCCGAACACAACACAGCTGATAAAATCTGCAGTTGCTTCTCCGTCACGACGAAATCTTCTATCTACCGCTAATGTGTATCTAGCAATTGCCAGTGCATTTTCTCCTGCGGAATATCTCACCTCAGGATCTCTTGTTAAGCGTCCCATTAAAATTACTTTGTTCATTAAAATACCTCTTTCTTCATAGTGAGTGAACGGGTTTCTTAATGGTGCTTTCTAAAATCCATCTGTAAAAAGATTATGCGTCTTTACGAACGACTAAGTATCTTAATACGTTGTCCATGATACGTACATGTCTTTCTACTTCTGCCGGACACTGTGCGTCTGCTTCAAACTGAATGAAATAGTAGAAGCCTTCATGCATTTTCTGAATTTCGTAAGCTAATTTCTTCTTACCCCATTCTTCTACTTCTGTGACGTTTCCGTTGTAACGAGCGATGTAGCTTTTAGCTTTCTCTACTACTGCATCACGAACTTCGTCTTCAACTTTTGCGCTCACAACTAATGCTAATTCGTACTTGTTCATGCTTTCTTACCTCCTTATGGTCTTCATGGCCCTCTGCCTGTATATCAGAGAGCAAGGATATGAAAAATATATCACACAGTTGATTATTCTATCATAGAAAATTTTAAATGTAAAGAACTTTTTTGTCGAATAAATTATTTTTTATAAATATCATGTTTCCTCAAAATACATACTTATTTAATCAGTTTTATTTCTTGTTATTTTGCATAATTTATTGTTTTCTTTTCCAAAACAAGATATACTGATTGCACAAACGCATTTGCGTTATCTCAGGAAAGGAGCACATTAAAAATGAACTCTGCATTATATGCAAACTATCTGAACATCCTAAAACAGGAACTTGTCCCTGCTCTTGGATGTACAGAACCGATTGCGATTGCATACGCAGCAGCAAAAGCACATCAGGTCCTCGGAGAATTTCCTGACTCTGTAAATATGAGTCTCAGTGGTAACATCATTAAGAATGTCAAAGGTGTCACTGTTCCAAACTCCGGAGGTCTGAAAGGAATCGATGTAGCGGCAATCCTCGGCATCGTTGGTGGAAATGCTGACAAGGCTCTTGAAGTCTTAAGCGAAATCACAGAAGATGACATTGCCAGAACCCGAGAACTGGTCAAACAGCATGTCTGTTCCTGCTCTCTGGTCGAAGGGGTAGACAACCTCTACATCACTGCCAAAGTAATCAAAGGTGATCATTTCGCCTCTGTTACGATTGAGCACCAGCACACCAACATTACCAGAATTGAAAAAGACGGTGAAGTTATTCTGGATAATCCATATCAGGCAGAATGCAAAACTGTCATAGACAAATCTAAACTTACAGTCAAGGACATCCTAGATTTTGCTGATCAGGTCAGAATAGAAGACGTACAGCCGATCATTGACCGTCAGATTAAACTGAACTCTGCAATTGCTCAGGAAGGGCTGGATAACAACTATGGTGCACAGATTGGTAAAACTCTAATGCATGTATGGGGCAAAAGTGTCACCACAAGAGCTTGTGCCCGGGCTGCAGCCGGGAGTGATGCACGTATGGGAGGCTGCTCCATGCCAGTTGTTATCAACTCTGGAAGTGGTAACCAGGGAATGACTGTTTCTCTCCCGGTCATCGTATTTGCCGATGAATGGGAAGTATCACATGAAAAGCTCTGTCGTTCTCTCGTCGTCAGCAATCTGATTGCCATTCATCAGAAATATTATATAGGAAGTCTTTCCGCATACTGTGGTGCAGTCAGCGCTGCATGTGGTGCCGGCGCCGGTATCACATACATGTATGGAGGTACTTATCAGCAAGTATCTCTGACTATTATCAATACACTCGGAAATGTAGGTGGCATCGTCTGCGATGGAGCAAAACCCTCCTGCGCAGCCAAGATTGCTTCTTCTGTTGACGCTGCTCTGATGGCTTTTCAGCTCAGTATACAGAACAAGAGCTTTCTTCCTGGTGAGGGTATCATCAAGGATGATATTGAAGAAACAATCAAAAGTATGGGTTATATCGGACGTGTCGGTATGCGTTCTACCGATACTGAAATTCTCAATGTCATGATTGACCGGGCAGATATCAATCAGGAATGCTGAAACATAGCCGTTACTATAATGGAATAAAACGTAACTTATAAACTTTTACAGGGGGATTTATAAAATGAAAAAAAACAGTTTTTTTACAAGCCTTCCGTTTAAACTTCTGGTAGGCGTTATCGTTGGTATTATTGCAGGTCTTATTTTAAGCAGTACCGACTCCTATTCCATTACTATGGGAATCCTGAATGTTGTTGTAACTCTGAAATACATCCTTGGTCAGCTGATCAACTTCTGTGTACCACTGATCATCATTGGATTTATCGCACCTTCCATCACTAAACTCGGTAACAGTGCCTCCCGTATGCTTGGTGTGGCTCTTGTTATCGCCTATGTTTCTTCCATCGGTGCAGCTCTGTTCTCTGTTGCTGCCGGCTATACACTGATTCCACACCTCTCTATCGTTACAAACGTAGACGGACTGAAGGAACTTCCGGAAGTTGTATTTGAGCTCTCTATTCCGCAGATCATGTCTGTAATGAGTGCACTTGTTTTCTCCATCATGGTAGGACTTGCAGCTACCTGGAACCAGGCAAAACTTATTACAGGTCTTCTTGATGAATTCCAGAAGATCGTACTTTCTATTGTGTCCAAGATCATCATTCCGGTACTTCCTTTCTTTATCGGACTGACTTTCTGCGGACTGGCTTACGAAGGTTCTATCACCAAACAGCTTCCTGTTTTTCTCAAAGTTATTGTAATCGTACTAATCGGACATTTTATCTGGATGACACTTCTGTATGTTCTTGCAGGTATTTATTCTCATGAAAATCCATGGGAAGTTGTACGTAACTATGGTCCTGCTTACCTGACTGCTGTTGGAACCATGTCCTCAGCCGCAACTCTGGCAGTTGCATTACAGTGTGCCGGCAAAGCCAAACCGCTTCGTAAAGATATGGTGCAGTTTGGCATTCCTCTTTTTGCAAATATCCACCTCTGCGGATCAGTTCTGACAGAAGTATTCTTCTGTATGACAATCTCCAAAATCTTGTATGGCTCCATTCCAGCTCCAGGAACTATGGTTCTGTTCTGTCTGCTTCTCGGAATCTTTGCTTTGGGAGCCCCTGGTGTTCCCGGTGGTACTGTTATGGCCTCTCTTGGTATCATCACCGGTGTCCTTGGATTCAATGAAACCGGAACTGCTCTGATGCTTACCATCTTTGCTCTTCAGGACAGCTTCGGAACAGCCTGCAATGTAACCGGCGATGGTGCTCTGACACTGATTCTTACTGGCTATGCCAAAAAACACAATATCAAAGAACAACATCTTGATATGATCGACCTTTAAATGAATCTCCAATAAATAGTATTTCATAACCAAGGTTCCCAAACCGGAGGGTTTTGCCGACTTGACAAAGCTCTCCGGTTTCTTCTATACTCATATTAAGTCAATATGAAAACAGATTGTAACTTTCTGCTTTCATTCATTTTTTCTGTCAGGAGGTTAAGCTTATGCTTTTAAAAAACGGACATCTTATTGATCCGACAACTAAGACAAACGAGTTTATGGATATTCGTATCGAAAACGGAATCATCACGAAAATTGCCAAAGATCTTACATCTGAAACTGGTGAAGAAATCCTTGATCTGTCCGGCCTTACAATTGCTCCGGGACTCATCGACACTCATGTTCATTTCCGAGATCCCGGACTTACTTATAAAGAAGATATTCATACCGGTTCTCTTGCCGCTGCAAAGGGTGGTTTTACCTCCGTCATCTGTATGGCGAACACCAAACCAACAGTAGACTCTGTAGATACCCTTAACGATATCCTGAATCGTGCCAAAGTGGAAAATATACATATTTATCAGACCGCTTCCGTTTCCTATGGTTTAAACGGTGAAAAAATGACGGATTTCGATGCTCTTGCCGATGCTGGTGCCTGTGGATTTACTGATGATGGAATTCCGCTCCTTAACGCCACCTTCTGCTATGAAGCCATGCAAAAAGCAGCTGCACTTCATATGCCGATCAGCCTCCATGAAGAAGACAAAGCATTTATTACCAATAACGGTATTAACGCCGGTGAAACTTCTGCCCAACTCGGTGTTATCGGTTCACCTGCCATTGCAGAAGAAGTGATGGTTGCACGGGACTGTATGCTTGCCCTTCGAAGTGGTGCTACTGTTGTAATTCAGCATATTAGTTCTGGAAATTCTGTAGAACTTGTCCGCACTGCCAAAAAACTCGGTGCTGACATCCACGCTGAAGCAACCCCTCATCACTTTACATTAACTGAAGGTGCACTCCTGGAACACGGCACTCTTGCAAAAATGAATCCACCTCTCCGTACAGAAAAAGACCGCCAGGAAATCATTCATGGCCTTAAAGACGGCACAATTGATCTTATTGCCACTGATCATGCTCCACACAGCGAAGAAGAAAAGGCAAAACCGCTGACCGAAGCGCCCAGTGGTATCACCGGACTGGAAACCTCGCTTGGACTTGGAATTACTTCACTTGTAAAAGAGGGATACCTCTCTCTGATGGAACTTCTCGAGAAAATGACCTGCAATCCAGCCTTTCTTTATAAGCTTCCAGGAGGGGTGATTCAGGTCAATGCACCAGCCGATTTTGTTATCTTTGATCCTGATGAAAAATGGACTGTCACAGACTTCGCATCAAAAGCCTCCAACAGCCCATTTAAAGGATATGAATTATATGGAAAAATCCATTATACGATCTGCAATGGAAAAATTGTATATGAAGGATAAATTTGTTTCACATTTCAAATATATAAATTAATCTATTGTTATTAGATGAAGCTCCCCTGGTGTAGCGATCTTGCTGTCTTCAGGGGAGTATTTTATACCGGCAGGATTCTTCTTTACTCTTCATAAATCTGATCGAATACACCACCATCTGCAAAGTGAGTTTCCTGTGCCTTGTCCCATCCGCCAAAGTCGTCAATGGTCACAAGATTAACATTCAAGTCAAAAACATCTGCATATTCTTTAAGAATATCTTCATTGGATGGACGATTTGTTACAAGAAAGGAATCTCAAATTCTGAAAACGATGTCATTTAAATAAAAAAAGCTGCAGGATTCAGCGGTCTTTTGACCGGAATCTTACAGTTTTTCTGCATTTTTTGTCTATTTTATGAAAACGTTATCACTTAGGATTTATAAGGATTATAAGAATAAATAAAAAATCCAGGATAAACTCCTGGATTTTAGTAGAGGTGCCACCCGGATTTGAACCGGGGATAGAGGTGTTGCAGACCCCGGAAAAAAACCTCGGAACCCTCTAAAACTCTAAGGTTTTCCAAACTGTCCACCTTATATCCACCCTAATTTTCATGTTGCTTTCATGCCATATCAGGTATTTTACTGTGCCAAATCTATGCCACTTAGCACCCCTATGGGCATATTATATACATTTTAGTATCTTTCGTCTACAATTATTTTACTACAACTACAATATTATATGGAGGTTTATCGTGAATTATCAATTAGAATTAAAACAAATTGTGGATTTTCCACGCTGCCGGATTTACCGGGAATTTATACAAACCCTTATGAAAGACAGAAGCATCCGTACCAACGGAGGTTCCTGTCTTTTTTATTTTCTCATTTTATGTTCTTATGCAAATTACAGCTCCTCTTATCGGAACATCGAACACCTTACTTACAAAGTTGTTCCTGGCGAATGGATCTGTTCTCTTAAAGAACTACAGATTCACTTCCGCCAAAAATTCCAGCACCAGGTCATATCCATACTGGATACCCTGGTTGAGCAAAACCTTTTAACCTACTCACTGCACGAAAAAAATAAGATTATCCAATACAAGATCAAAGACTGGCCAAAAGATAATACTGCCCTTTCCTATAATTACCCATGCAAAAAAGACATCGGGTTTTTCTTTTTTCCAATCGCAGATGTTCATAAACTAATCGGACTGGGAAAATGTTCAGAAATGGATGCTCTTTTGGATCTTTGGATTCATGCAGTCTATAATGATCCATCTGTGCAAGGCTCTGATGCCGGTCCAGTAGTATATTTTCGCAATCAGACTGGAAATCCCTTGTTCAGTTATCAGGAACTTGCCAGACGTTGGAAACAGTCGAAATCTTCTGTATCCCGTCTGCTTAAAAAACTTGAAGATACCGACATGATCACACTGATTTCCTATTCCGGGAAACATGGTAGCATGGTATATCTGCGTAATTATCTGTCCGTTATGTTTAATATCAGTGATGTCATGATTGATAAGGAGGAAATTGCCATGAAAATGCAACTGCCAATACATATAACCGAAGATACCTTGCCTGACAAAAACAATTCTGAATGCGTTTCAGAATCTATTACTGACGAACAAATCATCGTTTCACAGGAAGGCTCCTGCGTTCCAGAATCGCACATCAAAGTCATTGTTCGCAAAGTCGCTGAAATACTGGAAATACAAGGCATTTCTTGTTGTAGATGCCCCAAAACAAAGTATATATTATCTCCTTTATCAGCCTGCAAGGATAGTATATATCTATATTCACTACGTATTATCTGCCCCTGGGGGAAAGCAGCCTATCAGTTTGAATTAAAACTAAAACCGGAAAATCACGCCGTCACCAACGTCCCAGGGCATACTCCGCCTCTGCAGCATACCTTACCTGCCTTCGCTGAAATCCCAGAAGTTCTGTTGAAAGGAGGGGTTGTATAATGGCAAAGAAAAATCACCACCCTGTTTCTGCTGAAGTAGAAAATAATCCGTTGTACCATGATACCTATAAGCTGCTCCGTTGTTACCGGGATTCTACTTATAGCCTGATGGTTGCTGTCCGGCAGGTGGAAATTCAATTCCAACTGGAATACAACACCAGTGTAGACGAATTTCTAGATTCCATCTATGCTGCAGGAGCAGATCTGGGAGACAGCCAGATTGAAGAATGGGCAAAAAGCATTGCCCGCAGTAACAAAATGATAAAGCTGCTTCTCTCTTCTGTGGATCTGCTCCGGAAAAATCATAAGCATGGGGAAGAATATTACTGGATATTATATTACGCCTTTCTGTCTCCCCATGAACTGAAAAATACAGAGGAAATCCTGGAAGAGTTGGAAAAGCACGTTCCCAGTATCTCCTACCGGACGTACTACCGAAGGAGGCAGGCTGCTATTAACGCTCTTAGCAGCATACTATGGGGATTTTCTGCAAAGGGGACACTGGAAACTTTAAATAAGTTTTTCCCAAAATAAAATCGACATTTTCCATATAGGCACTCATAATTGAAAAAAACAAAGGAGGGTGCCTATTATGGATCAATTATCAAATTTTATATCCGAATATCTCAAAACATGTGAAACCATAAAAAAGTTAAATTCCAAAACCATTAAAGCATACCGTATAGATTTATCACAATTTCTTACCCTTTGAATCTGAATAATGTTTGTCTCTTTTATTTTATTAAAAAAGTGCATATCCTGAAACTGAATATGCACTCCAAATAGCATTATATATTTATTTTCTTTTGCACAAAAAAGCACGATATTTTCTAAAACTCTATCTGTGTGTCAAAGTAAAAGCTTCTTCCACTTCCTAATCTTTGTCCGAAATGTTCCAAAAGGGGCTACTGTATTTACATGAATAAACTTATAAACTTCCCATACTGCTGTTTTGGTAGCTTCATCTGCCCACTTTCTTTTATGTGGTAAAAATAGCTCCTCTTCCGTCATAGAATCAATCATTGTAAAAATTTTCTGTATATTATCATCCAGCATGCCCATTAGTTCTTTTAGAGATAAATGGGCATAGGTATCGGTAAACCACTGATACAATTCCCCCAATTGATTCCACTTAAAACCATCCGATGGTGTTTTCACTGGAAGTCCAGCCTGTTCATCATTTTCCCATTTCAATACTAATGCGGTCCACCCAACCTGATATGCAAGATTTTCTGCAGGTGTTCGATCTACCTCCATACATTGTTTGTCCTTCAAGGATTCCGGGATATCCTTAAACTCTGCAATATATTTGTCGTAAGCCCTCTTGATTTCTGCCTTTAGTTCCTCTTTATTTTCATACGTCTTCATCGTTTACCTCGCAGTCTTCCGTCTTTACTCCTTGTTCCACACTCCAAAATTGATTATCCCCTGCGAATTTCAATAAGCTGAAGTACATCCGCAAACATTTCTCCTTGATCTTCTAAATCAATCATAAGCCATTTTTGTCCATTTCCCCATCTTGTTTTTTCATAAAGTTCTCTTAATTCTGGGGCACAGTCGCATAAAATATTCTCAACTGCTTCTTTTACTTTTGAACCAATCACAACCAGCACTGTGAAATACCCTTCTCTTGGATATATCGTACACAGGCTTTTCCCAGACTTTTTAAATTTTACATTCCAACCACGTTCTAAACTACAACGGCTAAATTCTATTTTTTCATGGCACCTGTACTTCTTTTTAATCTCGGAACAAAATTTCATAAATACTGGATTTCTAATATATGCCGCAAAATCCTCTAAGATCGGAATTTCCTCTTGATTCTGCATATCAATCATGACCATTCTCCTTTGCTCTTTATAGAAACTGGAATTTTTTGTTGAAACACTTAAACAAATGAAGCATAAATAACATAAATTTCTGCAATCAAAACAATTCCGAGAACGCCATCTATCATCAAATTATACTGTATATCTGTCAAAAATGTTTTTGAATGTGTCAGGAAATATTTAATGTTTTCTTTTCCAGTCAAAAGTGTAATTATGATTAACAAAATAGGAAATAAAAAAATCTCTACCTTATTTCCAAAATCATCTGCTATCCCATTTGCAAAATGAACAGGAATAATCTGAGGTAAGAAAAACACGCTTACTATTGCTAATAAAACACCAATACTGCAAATTCCCCATGTTAATTTTCTGCTTCCTACAAGTTTCATAAAAATGCCTTCTTTCTGCAAAATTTAATTTTATATTTTTTCTCTTGGCTATCCCTATTTCTCCACAAATCTAATAATATGGACTTCAGTATATCATATCATTTATATCGCATCAACATCCAATCTTGTGAGGTACATTTGAAATAATTCCGGCTAAATACTCCTTGCTGTCTTGCCCCTTCTACTCTGTATCGGATTTCTCTTGATCTGCGTCTTCTCTTTTATTCCTCCTTTTCGTTAACCTGTTTTTCACTTCAACCAACCCTACAAAGGCAACAACCACTGTAGCCATCCCCATTCCTATCCCTGAAGCAATATCATTGATGATATTTTGAGCAGGAGATAACGCCCCTACCAGTAAAACGCCATATACCATCGCAAATAGTAGAGCAGAAAGAATGTCTTTGACCTTACGTTCACGAAATGTCTTCTTATACTTTTCCTCCCATTCTTCTTTCATACTTTGCAATTCTACTTTCCCTTTTTTCCCATCCTCTAATAATAATGTAAAAGGTACATAAGCTCCGATCAAAACGCTAATTGTTATATTTGGAATTTCTAAAGCCATTTTCGAAGCATCACGACTTGCAATAATAAATCCCGATATGCAGGCTCCCACATACGCCATAAAAATATAGCGTTTTTTTTCACTTATCCCCAAATCATTTTTTTTAAAACATAAAGAAAACAGATAGTCCATAGCCCAAATCAAAAGAAGTAATAGCACCGCACATATCACAGCATTAAAATCAGCCTTTATGAGTAACGAAAAGCATATATAGGCATACGATGATAGGAGCATAAGAAAAACATAAACAAGTTGCTGTATCGGCTTCTTTATTCTGTTTACAAATTCAAAAACCCAATATTTCTCTCTATAAATACAATAAATAAAGCCTGCCGTAAGTATCATACTGATAATATAAGATATTATTAAAACTCTCTCCATGTATTTCTCCTTTGTAAAATCTGTTTGATATAACCTATTTCTTATTTAGATAGATTCGTTAACTATGGAGGGACAAAACATTGCAGCTAAATATATTTTCTACCCTATATATCTCAAGGAATATGAAAAATCATATTCCCCAATTATTCTACCATCCAACACACCTACCACTTAGGTCGTAACTGTGCATTGGTAATTTCATCAATGATTCTTCACCATGTTCTGAGAACACAACCACTGCTCCTCTTAGTGAAAATTCAACTAAAATTTCCTCTATAGTATGATTCCAAACATTTTCAAACATTTCATGCAAAATAATAATGTCTGCTTCTTGAAGAAATGCCACTAATATTTCTAAGCAGTATCTCTTAGATATATCCAATCTGCTAACCATTTCGTCTTTACAATCGGACAACTTCCCCATTCCCAGAAAGCCTTCAATCACATAATCTTTGTTTATAATTGAACCTACATTTCTCTCTATATACCGAGATACTGTAACATTATCCTCTGGCTTCATGTTTTTCAGTTCAACTTCTTTTATGCTTTTTGTTGTTCCATAGCATTTTATAATGTCTGTTATCTTACGCTCTTGTTTACTACTACAATTATAAAATCCAACTATGTCTCTCGAACTTATGCGGAACAACCCATCTTCTTCATCATTTTTACTAAACTTCATTTCTATCATATATTCCCTCAACTCCTATAAGCAATGGTAATTTGGGCATCTTATATTTTAACAAAGCATAAGCGATTCCTGATAAACCAGTCATAAAACCTGGATTGTATAATTCTGTTGGTAATATATTTTCCTCATTAAGGAATTCCAAAATCTGTTCAAATCGAGAATCACAAATGCTTCTTACCTGCTTATCATCAAAAATTTCTGCATATCTTTTTAAAATCAATAAATTTCCCATGTTTCCATGGCATAGGCAGAAACCTGCATGTAACCCGTCTTCAATTAATTTATTTTTAGCAAGGCTTATATCTTTAATAGCTTGCTGAAGCAATGCAGTTTCTCCTAAATTCTTGATGGCATTATATAAGGTTAATCTGGATAACAGAATACCCGCAGCTCCATGGCACCACGCTATTGGTTGACTCTTATGCTGATCAACCTCTGAAAACTTTCTTAAATCAATCCAATTATTATCCTTTTCTGAGTATAAAGAATTTTCATATTCTACTAAACTTGAAAGGATATCTAAATATTTTGTTTGTGGATATACCTCATATAATCTTGAAAATAGTTCTATAAAACCACTGTTTCCATGTGCAAATCCCGCCAATACTTCAGGAACCACCTCTGATTTCCAACCAACTTTTCCATTTTCAGTAATCATATTCTCTATCAATTGTTCTGCTATTTGTATAGCTTTTTGTAGATAAATAGGCTTTTTTGTTTTTCTATACATATTAATCAGAACCAAAACTATTCCCGAATTTCCCGAAATCATATCGAACAAACGATCTTCTAAGATAAGTGTTTCCATACAATTTAGCCACTTATCGAAATATTCCTTATACTTGATATCATCATATATTTCATATAAAATACCCAACGTATATAAAATCGAACCTTCGCCGCTAAAGATTCCTGTATTAAAGTCTTCGATATTCTGTTCCCCTTCACTTATAGTATCAATATACCTCAACAAACGATTATCTAAAACCTCACAAATCTTATGATATTTTCTGTCATGGTATATCCATTCATATAAATGGAATACCAAATTAATCCCAACCGTACCATCATATAATGTATTCGGTAATGCCTGGATCATCCACTGATTTTCTTTTATACCAAATAATTTTACGCCAATCCAATTAACGTCTGCTCCATCTTCGCTATAAATCGCATTTGTTCCTATTTTATCTAGCAGCTCTTTTGCCAATTCTTCTGCCGTTTTGGCCATATTACTATAAAGATCTAGTTTTAACCTTTTATTCTTTATTTTCCTTGTTCCTGCATTCTCCATATTAAAAGTAATTTTAATATATTGCGTCTGTTGTTCTAAATTCTTATAGGACAAATTCTGTATATTTTCCTCAATTTGCTGCAAAGCTGGCTTACTAAAGAAATCCTTTACTTCTCTGCCATCCCAAGTATAAATGTTTTTTTTACTTCCACGAAAATAAAAATACGGTATATCACCACTTAATAAATCTTCAATTTCATACTCAATAAGAGATCTACTCCTTTGATTTTGAAGATTTCCATTTGCCAATGAATAAAAAAATAAATTTCGTGCTCCTCCATCCACTAATAATTCAGGATGATATGAACTACTCAACACAATTGCATACTGTTGTGTATTTCTAATCAGATATCTCACCTCTAATTCACCATATTGTTGTATGATTCTTAATAGTGTTTCTGTATTTTCCATTGCACCTAAGTATGCACTTTCAAATCCCTGGATAATTTTATCTGCAAATTCGGAGGGTTGAATAAACCTTCCTTTTAGCATTGCCAAATTGTGATTTCCTTTCGATACTGGATAATCATAGACAACCCTCATGTTAACCGACTTCGGATTGATAATAAAGGGGATTTTTATCGGGAATTTTTGTCCTTCTTCTCCACTAATGGCACTCATATTGATTCCTGTATCTCCTGCGTTATTCCATGAATAAAAGGGGAGTATTCCTGAATACAACACCGATTTTCTTAAAAGACTAGCCACTTTTTCTGCTGCACTTTTCCCATTATTCTCTTCTATATTTCCTATAAATGTTTCCGCATCAATAATAACTGGATATTCATTGCATGCAATGAGATTTTCAAAATGAATATCTCCTCCTTCCAAAAGATAATTTATAAACAAAATAATCCCTATTCTTTGATAATATCTTGAAAGTTCTTCTATAGACTTACAATCTCTTTGTATTACAATTTCGCACCAACCATACATTTCTTTATCAAGTATAGAATACTCATAACTTCCCAAATTACATATTCTATAGAAATAATTTGTAATCTCTTGTAGCTTAATCTCATTTTGCAAACTTCGTGGTTTATATAAAATTTTATCTCCCGATACAAATTCCACACAAAATACTCTTCTCCCTTTTTTATGCGAATCAGAAAAATCTGTCGAAAGATGGTTTACGACAAATCCTTTTTCAGTGATATTAAATTTTTTCATTAAAACATCTGCATCTTTCTCAATGCGCTCTATCACTTCTTTGTAAATATCTATCGCATTTTGTATAATTTCATTTATCCTTCTTTCTAACACTGGATAAAGCGAAAATAAATCATTCAAATATTGTTTATCCTTTAAAAAATGGTCGATATAATATTGATACTGTTCAGATTCATTTCCCCTTAACACGCCTTCTTGTCCACATATATGCATTTCATAAATTAAAGTTCGGATACAAAGATTATTAAGCGAATTAAACAAAAATTGCTGAAAATCAAATAGAATCGATTCATTGATATATCGTCTTTGTATAACTATTTCTCTAAGCTGTCTATTTGCCTCTTGCACAAAAGGATCATAAAATGCTCCGAAAACCATTTTCTCACCCTCATGCCTAAACGCCTTTTTGTTCAAAGACAATTTCACAAAATTTCGTGGTTGACTCTTCTCGTGGCTACTAAAAGCACAATTATTTATAAAACCAAAAAAATACTCAAGGTGGTTTTTCTTTACATATTGTAATCCTTCCTCCTTCAGTATTTTCTTCCAATACTCTAAAGACTCCATATTTATTTCAGACGGAATAGCATCATACACTCTTTCAGATAAATAACTAGATTTTTTCATGTTATCTCCCTTTCTCTTAATCCAGGCCCTAGTTCTAAAATCATCTTTGGTTAATTAGCAACAAGCAAGTGTAAAAATACTTCCGCATTCAACAGAAATTGTGCAAACCACACCTGATGAAGCTAAACTATCAACTTTGTTACTTGTCAAATCTGCTGCTTCTAATTCTGTCAAAAGATCTCCAGCCGGGTTGTTATATTTCATATTTGTTCTGTCAAATTTTCTCATAATATCCACCATTCCTTTCTTCAGAACTAGGGCCTTTTGATACCTAAGTATCTTGATTTTTATTATATCCTATCTCCGAATTTCGTCTTTATTTTTGGTATAGATTGACATTTTTTCTTCCTAATTGGTTTTCAACTGTCTTTATCATTTCCTAAATATGCCACAACTTGGCACACTTCTGCGATTGAAGGGTAATTTTACCCATGTTACAATAGGTATTGCTTATAGTATTCCTATTTTCCCCAGCACCTTAATCGGTGCTTTTTTTGTACCCGTAAACCTTTCGCTGACAGTAGCCAATACTTACACAGTACGTACAGCGTACTTCCCCTAAAATAAAACGTATTCTGTGCGTACAGTGTAAGTAAAACTTCCTATTATATAATGAAGGGAGATTACCATGAAAACAAGAAATGAAATCTATCAAGGGGAAGGTGCCCAACTGCTCCGGTTCATTACAACTTACCATTCGTTGCAATATGAACAGGTCTTACGGCTCTTTTCCAAAAACAGAGAGTCTATCAAATCTCTGATCACAAGTCTGGTAAAACAAAAACGCATTATCTATGATAAGGAGAACGGGCTTCTCTTCGACAGCCAGGAATCTGCAAACAATCCTGATTATGGCATGATTGCATCCTTTTGGGTGCTTTTGGACTTCAAAACAGCCATTGTGTACCATACTGACGGTGAATTTCCTGTGAAACTGAACTTTTTCTCTAAAGATGAGTGGTATGAAGTCCTCTATGTCCCCCAGGAACAAGAATATCTTATCAATCATGTCATGGAAAGCCAGACAAAAAGCGATGCGAAACGGCTGGTTGTATTAGAAACAGAAGAACAGGCTGCAAAAATTCATATCACAGGCGTGATTGCCTTTTGCCTTGTAGACTCCTCTACCGGATCTGTCAGCTATTATGCAAAGAAATGAGGTATGTATGAACACCAAAACTGTTTTTGACCGTTTACAGAGCATTGATGATGAAGTCCAAAAACTTCACAACACTATTTTTGCATTGAAAACAACAGATATTCAAGCGTATGCCGACAAATACGAAGAGCTGAGTATCAGTGCTGCCCTACGTTCTGAAAGGATTGCCTGCCAGCTCAGAAATCTGGTATATACCACAACTGACACTGGAAAGAAAGACTATCTGAAACAGGCTGCGGCTGTGCAGGGAATCAAAATCTCTTTTTCAAATAGTGTTCTTTCCATTACCATGCCAGGACTACTGCCCAAACGTAAATTGCGAACCAACACCGCTTTTCTACATGAGCCATTAAACCTTGCCTTGCAGACTTATGTGACAGAACATTCTATTCCGTTATATAAAAGATGTGTGGTCTGTTTTAGTCAAATTTATGACCAGAGCCTTTCTTTACAACGGATACGTGATTACGATAATTTGGAGTTCAAACAGATTTTAGATACTATCGCTTCCTATGTTCTGGTTGATGATACGGGACTCTTTTGCGACTCCTATCACACTACGGAACTGGGGAATTACGATCACACCGTTATCTTTGTAATGGAACCGGAAATCTTTCCTGGCTGGCTGAAAGATAGAAAAGAGTCTATCAAAACCATATCGGAAATTTCCTGATATTTTTCTTTCTTTTTCCGATATGGGTAATTTTTCTGCAAAGAAGCCATATTCTTTGCATTTTTTATGCTTAATACCGCCCTTACTTTACCCAAGTATAGGCTGTCATAGGTAAAAATCGAACTGAGGTGATGCTTATTTGATAAAAACCGATTCTATAAAATATCAGCTTTTGGAAATGGTTGGGCTATGTGGGGAATTCCCTTCCGGACAGCTTAACAGATTGATTGAGAGTGATTCCTATGCAGAGAAGGTGGTTACAGATTTAAAGCAGAGTAAGCTTATAAGAACACACTATAAAGATGGCCTACGAGGTTATCGCCTTACCAAACGGGCAAAAGAACTGCTGCTTTCGCAAAATCCCTGTCGTTTTCAAAACTATTTAACCGGAAATGCAGAAACCAACCTCATACGTAGTGAATTACCAAGACGGCTGCGACTTCATCAAAAAGCAGAAACCTATTTAACGCTTTCACATGCCGGAATCCCATTCTTTCCAGATGAAAAGCCGCTGCTTTTTTCTGAATCCAGCGAAGCGGCTACGTTTCCTGTGCGAAGCCTTCCTCTGTTTTACTCTTCCAGAGAAATAAAAAATCTTGGAGCATCCACTACCAAAATTAAAAATTCCCGTTGTATAGGAATCCTGATGGCTCCTCACTGTGTCTATGCTGTTTATAATACCGGAAATACACTTCTAAAATGGGAATACAAAACGGAAGTCCGACTCAATGCTTTTTTGCAGCACTATCTTCAGGGACTTCCTTACCATGGGCCACCTACCGTTTATGCCATCATGACTGGCAGTGATATGGATATGGCTTTCCGGCTCCTTACCAGTACCGGTGGATACAAAAAAACACTGTTCATGCTGGATACTTCGTATGAACACTTCTATTTCCTGCCCAATAACAGCTACGGAGAATACCTGCTCCGTTTATTGGTACAACCCCAGCGTATGATGCAGCTCAATCAGCTACTACTGTCCGACTGTTTTCCCCAGCGTGAGGATCTGCCAATTGAACATGATGGAATAGACAGCCAGGAAAATCCTATTTTGCTTGCGTATGATTTTGACATGCAGCGTATCAACCGCTTCAATACTGGATTAAATGTATATGGGCTATCCGGGAACCTGATTTGCTTTGACTTTCAGCTTCCCTGCCTGAAAAAATACCTAACTGCAGATATACACTTCTCCAGCATTGATTTTCAAAAGTTTAAAAGGAGGTTTTTCAATGAACCGTAAATGGTGGAAGTTCCTGTTTTTGCTTCCCATAAGCGTCTGCACTCTGTATGCCGGAGGATACGCAGCACAATTTATTAAAAACTATCAGGAATGGACTTCTGCCGGAAACTTTGCCGGCAACGGAACCTATCCGCAAGCAGCTTCTTTACACCCATTGGTCTGCTTTCATACCGCCCTTACCGATTTCCCATACAATTTGTATGGGATTTTTCTTTGCCTGGTTCTCTTTGGGCTTCTTACTTTTTTACTTATGCGTATGGGATATGACAGAAACGGGGAAATTAGTGACCATGACCGGAACTTAAATTACTCTACAAAAGGAACCTACGGTACATCCGGATTCATGACTCCAGATGAAATGATGAAAGTTTTGGAACTGACCGGAGATGTCAAGAAAAATAAAGGAACCATTTTAGGAAAATTAAATGGCAAAGCCGTATGTCTTCCATATCAAACACGAATGAATAAAAATATCGCCGTGTATGGTGCCAGCGGTTCCATGAAATCCAGGGCATTTGCCAGGAATATGATTTTCCAGTGTGTCGCCAGAGGGCAGGAAGGCAACAACGCTTCCGGGGAAAGTTTAATCATTACCGATCCCAAAAGCGAACTCTATGAAAGCATGTCTGCTTATCTGGAAAATGAGGGCTATGTAGTAAAAGCATTTAATCTGGTCAATCCGGAAAACTCGGATAGTTGGAATTGTCTGGGTGAAATCAATGGACAAGAAACGATGGCTCAGGTATTTGCAGATGTCATTATCCAGAATACAGGTTCCGGAAAAGGAGATCATTTCTGGGATAATGCGGAGATGAACCTGCTAAAAGCCCTGGTTCTCTATGTAGATCAGGGCTTTCCGCCGGAAGCCAGAAATATTGGACAGGTTTATAAGCTGCTGACCATGAGTTCCGAAAAGGAGCTGAACAGTCTTTTTGATCTGCTCCCAGTGTCCCATCCAGCAAAAGTTCCTTACTGCATCTACAAACAAGCCAGTGATACCGTGCGAAGCGGAGTTATTATCGGATTGGGTGCCAGACTTCAGGTATTTCAGAATAAACTCATTCGGCAGATTACCTCTTATGATGAGATTGATCTGACACTTCCAGGGAAACAGAAATGTGCTTACTTTTGCATTACCTCAGACCAGGACAGCACCTTCGATTTTTTATCTTCCCTGTTTATGACCTTCATCTTCATCAAACTGGTCCGTTATGCAGATAAGTATGGAGAAGAAGGAAAACTTCCTGTTGCTGTACATATACTGGCTGATGAGCTTGCCAACACCGGAGCTATCCTGGAACTGAATAAGAAAATCAGTGTAATCCGAAGCCGGAATCTCAGCATTTCCTGCATCTTTCAGAATTTGCCCCAGATGCAGAACCGCTATCCTTATAACCAATGGCAGGAAATCATTGGCAACTGTGATACCCAGCTCTTTTTGGGCTGCACAGATGAAGTTACTGCTACCTTTATCAGCAACCGCAGCGGCGATGTGACCGTAGGGGTAAGCAGCGAAGCCAAGCAGCTCAATAGCTGGCGGGTATCCGACTATACACCGGAATACCGGCAGACAAAATCTATCGGCAAACGAAAACTCTTAACACCAGATGAAATCTTGCGGCTCCCGCTTGATACTGCTTTGGTTATCCTACGTGGGCAAAAAGTCCTAAAAGTAGAAAAGTACGATTATACCCTGCATCCAGATGCCAAAAAGCTGACACCAAGAAAAGCATCGGAACACATACCTGAATGGCGCAAAAATGGGTCTTCGGAAGAAACAGAGTATCGACCACAGCCCTCACCCGGATCAGCCAAAAGGAAACGCCGTTCATCTTCTGCGTCAATAGCAAAACAGAAACCACATTTTACATCCGAACCCGTTTATCAGGAACCTACTCCCGATGATTTTATGGAGGATTTCTTTCAGGAAAATTTTATAGAAGATTCCCCCGAATCTGGCATGGTTCCTTTAGATAAAGATTCCATCATGTCATAACACATTTTGAAAGGAGATAACATTTATGGCAAACGAAACAATGAACCTGAACACCCCTATTTTAACCCTTGACTCCGATACTGTATTAGAAACTGCTCAATCAAAAGCGGATTTAATCTGGCATGACATCCAAAATGCCTATCGTACCCGGAAAATTCTCACCGGCATTCTGGGCGGTATTGAAAAGACCGAAGCCGGCAGCTTAATAGCAATTATTTACTATAAGGATTACCGGGCTGTCATCCCTATCTCGGAAATGATGATCAATCTGGTCCAAGATGAAGCCCATGACTACGGTGACATTTCCCTCCGCCAGAATAAGGTTCTGAATAATATGCTTGGCTGCGAAATTGATTTCATTATCAAAGGTCTGGATACCAAATCCAGAAGCATCGTTGCCAGCCGGAAAGATGCTATGCTGAAAAAACGTCAGATTTTCTATTTTGATCAGGACTCTTCCGGGCAGACTAAAATCCATGAAGACCGTATTGTACAGGCCAGGGTCATTGCCGTTGCTGAAAAAGTAGTCCGGGCAGAAATCTTTGGTGTAGAAACTTCCATCCTTGCAAGAGATCTGTCTTTTGACTGGCTGGGTGATGCCAGGGAGCGATTCCAGGTAGGGGAACACATTTTGGTACGTATTCTGAACGTAGATGGAGATTCCCCTGAAACGCTCTCCATCCATGCAGATGTAAAAAGCGTGGAAGGCAACACCAGCAAAGAAAATCTGAAAAATTGTCGGGTACAGGGAAAATATGCCGGAACGGTGGAAGACATCCACAAAGGAACTGTTTTTGTCCGGTTAGAATTGGGCGTCAACGCCATTGCTCATAGTTGCTACGACAGCCGCACCGTTGGAAAGAAAGATAAGGTGTCCTTTGTTGTGACACATATTGATGAAGAACGGAATGTTGCAGTTGGAATTATCACTCGGATTATTAAACAGAATATTTAACATCAAGATGGAGTAAAAAACTATTTTCTATCATTATGAACGATAAAAGGATAAAATTGGAAGTTACTCAAAATTAAGCACCTACGTCTCAAACTAAAATAAAGTAAAACGCTTGCATCTATCATTTTAGGTGCAAGCGTAATTAAGGAGAGTATGGGCTTTATCCTGTTTCAGGCATCTGCTATGCAGGTGGAAACAACGGGTTATTCACCCTGAAAAACCCAAAGCCTTAACTGACTGAATTTTCACCAAAAGTTATCAAACAAGCTCTGGAAAGTTGCCAACATTTCTCTTATACTCTTCTCGTTTTAGACTTCCCCAACTTTTCGCACATTATAAAATATTTTCTTGTCCCTATTATATAACCTCAACTACAACTCATAAGAAGTATAGATTAAATCTCTATTAAAAAATCATTTGAATATTACTCTAAATCAAACAATACTCCAGTATATGCTAATCGTATCCCTTTATTTGCATAATATTTTATCAATTCTTCAACAGCTCTAATATCCTTTATTTCAATATTAGGATGTGTTTCCATAAAATATTCTCTATTAATAAACCATAATGGATCATCAAATATACTTTCGTTAACCTCTATTCCATAGTTTTGTCTTTCATCCCACAAGTCAGAAGGCATTAACCACAACCAATTAATATTTGCTAAAATTTTAAAATTATCATATAAATAGGCTGCTGTAGAAATTGTACTTTTTATTTCCGTAATTGTTTCCCAAGGAAATCCTATAATAAAAGAAAAAAAAGCTTTGTCTTGTAGATCCAACTCATATAAATGTTCCGCACATTCCTCTAACTGTGCTATAGTAATCCCTTTTCTAACTTTTTTAAGCCCTTCATTGTAACCAGCTTCTACACCAATTTGAATATTATCTATAATTTTCTCGGGAATATTTTCCAAAAATCCAACCTGCATTAAATCAGTTACCCTAGCCTCAAATGATATTCTTAGATCCAAACTCTTTTTTGAAAGTAAATTCAAAATATTCTTAGCTCTTTTAACATCTGCCGTAAAACAGTCATCGACAAAGTATATTTTCGCATAATTACTTTTTGTTTTTTCTTTTATAGTTTCTACTTGAGACATAATATTATTTACAACATATTGCTCCGTCAATCCTCTCCATATATGTTTGTACAAAACAGAACAAAAAACGCATCTAAATCTGCAGCCTCTAGAAGTTTCTAACCCTATACACCCATAACTATTTTTAGGTACTTTAGAATAGTCAACGTTTTTAATTTCCTGCAACTCCTTGATTTCCATTAATTCATTTTTTACAGTTTCTACTACTTGTTCCCCATCATAAAACACAATGTTGGGAATTTTTTTTAACTCATTATAATTCTTTACATTTTGTATTACACTTACAATATTCTTTTCTCCTTCTCCTTTCAAGGCTATTAAATACGGCATACCTGTAATTATATATCTTGCAAAATAAGATACATGAATCCCTCCTACACAAATAGGTATATTGGGAAACTCTTCATGTATTTGTTGTATCATTTCTTTGGTTACACCCCAATTCCCCGTTGTAGCAGAAAACAAAATAGCATCATACTCTTTATTGTCAAATAAATTTCCAATAAATTTTTTAGCTTCTACATTCGTATCAAAATATTGTGACCTAGAAATTATGGACGGATCCACAATATCCACCTCAATTCCATTATCTTCTAAAATGGTAGCTAAATAATAAAGTGCCAGTGGTGGCATTGAGCGCATTCCAATTGTATTACATTTTGGATGAACCGGCAAAAATAAATATAATACTTTCATATATTCCTACTCTCCGCTAATTTCTATTGCATTTTTCAATAATGTTTCTTGCTTTTAAAGTTCCACACGCTTCCGCTAAGCTTTCTATTGCTTCTACTCTTGGCAAATAGTTTGCTACATTCTTATTTTCTTCGCAAAGTTTTTGATATATTTCTTCTATTGTCAATTTACCATCTATCTTTTTTATAAATGTTAATGTTGCATCATCTAACTGCGCAATTATTTTTCCGTTTCTACAAATGGCATAATATTGGGGAAACTTTTGGATTTGAAAGTCTTTATTATTTTTTAAAACTGGAACATCATCTTTTGACCATGTGGTTGTCATATTGATGACTTCTATGCTTCCCTGTGCCGGCTGCGTTCTTTCTACTTTTAAATAATAGTTATACACAGAAGTCGCATTAACTTTTTTTATCCAGTCTTTATATTTTTCAAACAATTCATCAGCATTTTTACCATTCATTTTACCCATATTTATAGCAACATAAGATGATCTTCTTAAATGTGCCTCAATTGAGAATTTAAAATCTAAAATCACCGTTATTTTAAAATCATTGCCTAATTCTGTACGTAACTCATCTATTAAAAACGGTTCTTTTTCTGTCCCTATTGCTTCTCCTACCATATATGCTCGCCCATTGATATTTAAATGCCTTTTATACCCCCGTATAATATTCAATGTAATTTCTAAACCATTTTCTCCCCCATTTCCTGCTATTGGAAAATTCCAGTCTTGTGGCACAGCAATAAAAGGTGGATTTACATATATTTCATCAAATGTTGTATTACCAAGATTTTCATATAAAGATCCTTCTTTCACTCTTACCTTATCCTCAACATTATTTAAAACAATGTTAAATTTTGTAAAGGGAATTGTTTTATGATTAATTTCTACCAAGGTAACACTATTAGCCTTATTAGCAGCACAAATTCCTTGAATTCCACTTCCGGCACATAGGTCTAAAACTTTATCTACTCGTTTAGATGTTATATTCTCTGTTAATCTATATGTATCCATGCCTATATAAACAGATGGATCCTTTATCCTGCAATTAGGATTATTATAAGGTAATCCCACTAAAAAATATTTATCCAAAAAGGAAATTATAATATAACTGTCCGTCTGAACATAACCATCACTTTTTATAACAATCCCTAATTCAATCAATAAATTCAGGAACTCGGTACCAATTGTATTTTCAATCTCATTTAATTCAATCTTATCTCCTAGCAATAATAATTTCAACAATACTCTTTTGTCTTTTTTTAGCTTTAACAATTCTAATTGAATATTATCATATTCATTTGGTAAGGGATTAAAAAAATAATTCTGATGCTGCCTGATTTTTTGGTTTAATGTGTCATAGCAAGTATCATCTAAATAATTTCTTAATTTTTTAATTTTTTCTATATTTATTCTTATCATTGTTTTCTCCTTGTCAATCATGTTTAACAGAATCTCTTAAGCAAAATAGTCCTATATATTCTAAACTCATTTTAAAGAATAAGACCTTTGATTTACTTTTCTCTGCATTACAATTTATCTTATAATTATTTATACATGCTTATAAAACACTTCAAAACTTTCTAATTTTTCTTTCGATTTTTCTAATCATTAAAACACACATAATTATTTGTGCCATACAAACCCATGGAGTAATAAATGAACCTATGCTTTCATATCTTAATATAATATCAATTATACTTGTTAATATTAAAATTACAAATCCATATCTAAACATAATTTTACCAGCATATATATTGGCTTTCTTAAAAATGGTTTCATTTTTCATTGCCGCAGGTGTCCTCCAACCAATCCACCTATTTTTTTTTGGCGTCTTTGTTTTCATCCCCATTCCTAATCCAACAAGCAGAATTGGAATGCAAAGTGTGAAGAATATTTCTAAATTACTCATAATTATCTCCTTTTCTACTCAGAGAGAGTTAGAAGAACCTCATTTCAATAATAATATTCTGTCTAAACTCTCTCCACTAGCTCACCATCATTTCACTGTAAATACAGCTCCAACAACTGCTAATACTACTACTGCAACACCTGCCAATGTTGCAACAGCCGCATTTGCATATCCTATAGCATTGGCTACGCCCTCAGCGTTTCCTACCCAATTTGTATTGGCTGCTACAGATCCTCTCTGTCCATCTTGAGCCAAACTGTACATTTCCGGACTTTCATACATACGTATCACCTCCTACTGAAAAGTATTTATGGTTAATATTCCTCACAATCAGTAAGGTATTACCATACTATCGTTTAATTCGTCCAAGGAACAGACTTAATAAAAATAATCGTATATTAGTACATCTTGTCCAATTGTCAGTTCATCTTTTAATTCTGCTACTTTAATAAAAGATAATTCTATTAAGCTCTGAATAAGCTCTTTATATATCTCTGTATCTTTATTTTCAAAACTAATACGTATCTTTTTACTATCCTTTTTCACCTCATTTTTATAATTGATTAAAACACTGCCAATAAAATCTTTTAAAACTTGCTGGTTGAAACTCTTCGTTAAAACTATCTTTCCTATAAATGATGTTTGATTTATGTAAACTTTTCCATTTACAATACTAATAACTCCATAGATTTCATCCTCTTTTCTAAGTAAATAATAATCTTCCACATACATAAATACTTTTGCACGAATACTGATTGCATTATACAATTCTTCAGGTGTATTATAATCTCTCATATCTAAAATAGTATCTTGATCGTTTAAAATTTTATAAATTAACTTTAAATCACCTTCACTACATCTATATATTTCAAAATCATTTATTCTTTTTATGTCGTGTCCTTTATACATTTTTTCTACTCCTCTCACTTTAATAATTTCTCGCCTTTCTCCCTCATATAAAAAAGAATACACATCGTTCTCTACCACGTCCTTTTCTACCTCTGGATATTTTTGTATCATTAAATTTATTATTTCTTCTACTGTTCTCTTATTATTTATAAATTCTAAGATTTCCTTTCCTTGCTCATTAATAATAATAGCATCATCGTATGTTTTACCATTTTGAATTATCAATTCACTGTTTTTTAGTTCTTCTCTAACAAAAGCATTTTTAATCCTTTTCAAAACTATGCAATCTTTACATTTTCTATCAAACATCTTTCTCTCCTATTTATATAATTTTTCAAGTGTAAATTCTTCAAGATGATGCATTATATCATCATCTACTAAATCTATTTCAATATTATCTTCATAAAAAATTTTCGGCAGCTCTTGTAAATCGTATTTCATATCTTCTATACAAACCACAAACTCCGCAAGTTCTCTAATTACAGGAATATCCCAAACTTTTCCTAATCCTGCTTTCCAATAATCTTTTAGAGAATGTCTTTTTAGATTTCCCACTGTTACTGGAATATAAGCTGAAGCTGTAAGATTGCCATCTGACTTTATCTCTGAAAATATATTATTTTTAAAATTTAATGTAGTAAATCTTCTGAGATGATCTAAAGGATCACTCCAATCTATTCTAAACTTGTTATTATAATCTCTCTTAGCGTTAAATCTTTCGATATATGCAACTAATTCTCTATATTCCTCTTCCGATGCAAATAATTCACTTTTTCCTTCAACCGCTTTTCCCAATGGCATCAAAGGCTGAACTTTAATTTCCCTTAGATTTTCAAATTTTTGAAGCAATTCAACTACCTCTGGAAATTGCTTGATATTAAATTGTGTCGGACTAAAAGCAACTGCCGAGGAAATTCCTGCATCATCAATAAAATTTAAAGCATCCAATACTTTTTCATAAATTCCATTAATCCCTCTCATACGTTCATGCGTTTTTGCATCTTTTCCGTCCAGACTAAGTTGTATATGTGTAAGACCAGCATTTCGTAAACTTATTACTCTATCTTTAGTTAAAAACCAACCATTTGTAACCATTGCTATATTCGGGACTCCACCATTTTTTAAGACTTCTGTTGCTCGCAAAACTAAATCATATTTCATCATTGGTTCGCCTCCACAAAAGCATGTAGAAAATGGTTTTATCACTGCTATTTCTTTAAATATTTCTAACATTTCTCTGTCTGAAATCTCGTTACGCAACAATCCGTTCCCACTCCTATTAAAACAATGCAAACATTTTGCATTACATTTATTAGTAATATCTATCGCTATGTGTAATGGTCCTGATAAAATATCACTTTTATCAAATTCCTGGAACCTATTTTCTTCTAAATTTTTATATTTATAATATTTACCCATCTCCCATTATACAGATGCACAATACATCTTTCTCCTTTCCACTACTTTAGTGTTCTAAATTTTATATAATATTGAATTATTCATAAAGCCTTGCAAATGTTTCACTTTTCTACACAATACTAAATGCTGCAATATTTCTACGTTTTCATTATTTTCACCTTCTCTACTAAATTTTTAGATATTTTTATTTTCATATCAGCTTTATTAATAACCATTTCGTCATGGCTTATTATTAAGACTATTTTTTTCTTCTTTATTTCCAATAAAAAATCTAAAAATAAATTAGCAATTTCTATACTAAGATTTGTGGTAGGTTCATCCAACAAATATATATCTGCTTTTTTCAAAATAGTTCTCAAACATAAAACTATTTGTCTTTCTCCATCTGAAATCTGCTGCAAATTTTTCTTTCTTAGCTCTTCTAAGTGAATTTTATTTAATAATTCTCCTCCACCTATTTGTATTATTTCGTCTTTAATTTTCTTTAAAGAATTCTTATCCAAAAATTTACATAAATATTCTTCGACATTCATATATGGAACTTTTTCATTCTGTAGCATAACTGATATATTATTTTTCCTTAAATAGAATTTATCTATTTTCCCTAAATTTTCATCTGAATAATAAACATTCCCTGTATATTCATTAAATAATCCCAACATTCCTTTTAAAAATGTTGTTTTACCTATCCCATTTTCTCCAGTAACAACATACATATTATTCACTTCTAGCTTTTCGTTAAAGCAAAAAAGATTTCTTATACAAAAATTCTTTATATCTATTTCTTTTATTTTTTCCAGACAGACTGTCCCATTATTTTCAAGCGGAATACTAAAAATTTCATTTATACGGTCAATAGAACTTTTCACGTCTTGATATTCTTTTCCCAATCCGAAAAAGTATTTAATCAGCGTTAAAAGATTTAAAAAATATATATTAATTATTGTATATTGGCCAATTGATAATTGACCTTTCAAAACTAATGCCCCTCCCAATATTAGGGTTATTGCTTGGAAACACACACAAACAATTTGATCCAATGTTTGAAATAGAAGTCCAACTTGATATGCTTTATATGCATGCCAAAAAAAACTCTTATAACTGCTATTTAAAACTTTTCCAAATATATTAAAAATAGAATGCACTTTAATTTCTTCACGTAATACTAATTGCTCATTCAACGTATTAAAAAAATCACTTTGATTTTCCTTAAATTTGTAATTTCTTTCATAAATTTCCCCTTTTAAAAGCAAATAAATAAAAATATATATAAGAATAAATACTCCTGTAACCCCAAAAATCGGTTTACTTAAATAAAATAACAAACTTATCAGAAAAAACATTACGAATAAATTAATAGTAGCAGTAATAATTTTATCAAAAAAGAAATCAACCACTATTCTACTATCCGAATTTAAGCGTTGCGTCATATATGTAGGTTCATATTCAATCTCTAAAGGAATTTTCTGCAGATGGAGTATGCCCCGACTATTTATTTCAAATGAAATATTATTCTTAACCTTCATTATTTTTAAGTTATATATATATGACAAAAATAGTGAAATAATCCCCACCCCAGCAATAGTTATTGCGTATTTTATGACCTCTTCAACATTCTTTATGTCTATAAGCATATCAACAAACATTCCGTTCATATACGGTAATAAAGTAGATAATATAACCGATATGAATTGTATTACTAAAATTGTTACTAGAAGGTATCTTCTTATTTTTAAACTATCCTTTAATAATTTATACAATGTTTTATCTCCTCATTAATTTTTATAAAATTAAAAATCAAGTCAGCATAGCCACATAAAAAATTTATTATCTAAATATGCTATGTACTTATCATTTCGTTTAAAATTTCTATTTAATATTTTTAAAAATAATGATAATAGAATTTTATTATTATGGTATTCATAGTACCAAGTAATACAAATAAAGTTTGATATCTGCTTTATATCTATTATGATCTTGTTTTTACGTTTACTTGATAAAGCAATAAATAGAAAAAGATAATAATTAATTTTGTAGAAGCATTTTTGTTCTACAATCCCTTCTGGTATCTCTGTCAAACTTTTATTTTCATCAAGTCGAATTACTATACGTTTTTTTATAATAGATTCCATGGAAATATACTCTATTAGTTTTTTAACACTTATCATATTTATTTTCACCATTCCAATATAATTATTAGCACATTTTAATACTTTTCCTAAACCATAAAGTCAACCTTTAAGATCCACTATTCTGTAAAATAGAACCTGCCTCCCGATTGATAATTTTGTTCTACCAGTTCCAAGATTAGTGAATTCATAACTCTACCACACATAATAATCAACACTATATATTCTAATTAGACTCTTATTGAGAAAATTGATTATTTTTTGTTTTTCCCACATTACAATATTTTCTATATTTTGCCCATATTTTTTGTCTAAATCGAACTTTTTTCTTCCTATATGGCATATTTATTTCTTATGTTTTGTCCCAACTTGGCACACTTCTGCGATTTACAGGGAAATCTACCCATGTTAAAATGATACTGTCAAAATTGTATGTAGCGAAAACGCAGCTTTCCAGGGAATGCCTCTTCTCTGGTGCAAGCTGCGTTTTTTCGTGCATGGAAAGGAGTATTACAACTAAATATAGAATAAGCGTTCCTCCGTATTGACCGGACGGAAGCTTCTATGAGGCAGGAAAACTATAAGCCAGGGCAAAGTGAAAGATCTCACTTTGCCCTCTTTTTATGAAGGAGGTTCATTTACTTGAAAAACCATACTCACAAAGAAGCACCACCGGGCATGAAACATCATTGGAACTATGGCAAATATCTCTATACTGCCTTCCTTGTCTTTACTCTGATTGCCTGTAATGTACAACCCGTTATGGCTGCTACCATCTGGGACAAAGCTTCAGAAATCATGAAAGACGTATATAACCAGATTATCCTGATTTCCACCATTGCGGCTGTTGTAACTGCATCGGTTGCTTTGCTTTTGATGAATTTTTCCAAATCCGGAAAAACCGTGGATGAATCCAGGGCATGGCTCAAACGAATCATCATTACATGGGCTATTCTCAATGGTCTGGGATTTATCATGGCTTACATCACTCCGTTCTTTGCCGGCGGGCAGTGGAATGGATAATGCAGATAAGGAGGTGGCTCTGTCATGGGAATACTTGACGGAATTGTAGAATGGATTGCCGAACAGGTCATGAACATTCTGGATTTGATTACTACTTCTGTTCTGGGTGCACTGGGATGTTCCATGGATACTTTTCTCCGGTATTTTCCAGCAGCGGAAACAATGTACCAGATTTTTCTGGCACTGGCTATCGGACTCATCCTTTTAAACTGGGTTTGGCAGCTTTTTAAGAATTATTTTATGGGGACAGGGATTGACGCTGAAGATCCAATCAAATTATCACTGCGGACATTTATGTTCCTTTTCCTGACATTCTATGCCAAAGACATTGTGGATCTTCTATTGAATATTGCAGGAACCCCGTATAGCTGGATTCTGACTGAAGATCTTCCACCACTGGAATTTGCCAAGTTTAATTCTGTAATCACAGTCATCCTGGGAGTATGTGCCAACGGTGCTGTTGCCATTGTTGCCCTCATACTGGTACTGATCCTTGCCTGGAATTACATCAAGCTGCTTTTTGAAGCTGCGGAACGTTATATACTGCTTGGAGTTCTGGTCTACACCGCACCTGTTGCATTTTCCACAGGTGCTTCCCAGGCTACTGGAAATATTTTTAAGAGCTGGTGCCGTATGCTCGGCGGACAGTTCTTTTTGCTTTTAATGAACGCCTGGTGTTTGCGGCTGTTTACTTCCATGGTGGGAACATTCCTTGCAAACCCTTTATCACTCTAGGAAGGAGGAGATTATGAAACATAAGAAAACACTGCTCTGCAGCCTGCTATTGATTTCTTGTCTGATTCTTGTAACATCCATGCCGGTCTTTGCCGCAGAACTCACAGAAGCAGAGGTACAGCAAGCTGTAGATGCACAGGGAAAAGAAACGGTCACCGGTAATGTCTTTATCTGGTTTCTGTGTGCCATTGCTTTTTTGAAGGTTTCTCAAAAGATTGACAGCTTTATGGCAAGTCTGGGAGTCAATGTTGGAAATACTGGTGGAAATATGATGGCTGAACTTTTAATCGCCGGAAGAGGTCTTGCAAGTTCCTTTCGGGGGCATGGCGGTGGAAGCCATAGCAGTTCCCATTCTTCCTCTCCCGGAAGTGCTGCAGTACAAAGTTCTTTCCTATCCGGAGGATTAGCCGGAGCCGTTGGAAGGCAGACAGAGCGTTCTGCGGTAAATGCAGCCACCGGATATACCGAAGGACCAAGTATCGGAAATGCACTTTATCAGTCTTCCCTTGAAAAGGGCGGAGATTTTGCTAATAACGTTATCAGCAATATTGCTCAAGGAAACTATGGTCAAGTTGGCTCAATCAAAGGTGATGGAGCTGTTTCTGCATTTCAATCCTACATGGGAATTCAAAATGAAGATAAAACGGATCATTCCTATACCAATGTTGAGATTGGCGGCGGCAGGATAACAGGAGTTGAGTCCGGTTCCAATGGGGACAGCCGGGAATTTGCTATGTACCATGCCGATCAATATACGGCTCCTACCCAGGGAACCTATGAAACTGTGCAATCTGTAGACGGAGCTACCTGGTACAAGCAATATGCCGAAAATACGGTATCCAAAATCCCTTATGATGCTGGCGATGGAAAAATAGCCTACAACGAATCCATTGTCCAAAAGCTTCCTCCTACTCCTCCAAGAAAGGATCGGATTTAGTAATGGATACAGAACGCTCTGGACTTGACGAAGCAATGGATGTAGGCTCCAGTACCGTTTCTCACCTAAAGTCCTTAAAAACAGCAGCCACTTTCTCCAAAGCAGGATATGGTGCCGCCCTTGGCGGACCTTTCACAGCAGCAATTGGAGCCGTCATAGCCAACCGGAATCAGCTCGCTAAAATTCTTCTTGTTATTCTCGCCATACTGCTGCTCCCGGTTTTATTTATTGTGATGCTCCCTGGTCTGATCTTTGGAAGCCTGACCGAGCAAAGTGATGTACTAAACAGCAACTCTATGATCAGTGAAAACATCCGTGCTTCCCGTGAAGCCATCGTTGAAGTGTTAGAAGAAAGCCATGAAGACATTCTGGCAGAGATCCATGCAGCAATTTCCCGTCTTCCACAAGGTGATACTGCATCCATCAATGATCCCTATACATACAGCATCTCCGTCAATGCCAATCTGCTGATTTCACAATTTTGTGCCAGCCAGGATGACTATAAAAACATCAACCTAAACCAATTAAAGAAACTCATCCGTGAAAACAAAGAAGGACTTTTTTCTTATGATGTAGCAACCGAAACAGTTACCATGGAAGTTACCGTTGATGGCGGTGCAGAAGGAGAAGCCGGCACAGAACAGGGACAGGCACAAACACAGACGGTTACTTTTACGAAACACACCTATACCGTTGTTTATGCTGGGGATTCCTATTTTGCAGACCATGTATTCCATCTTACAGACAAGCAGAAAGAACTTGCCAAAAACTATGCAGAAAATCTGACTGCTTTCTTTGGAACTGCTTCTTCCGGCATAGTAGCTGCTATCAATCTTAGTGATGAGGTATTGTCCTACCGCCCTGCTGTAGAAAGAGCCGCTGCGAAATATGGTATGAGTGATTATGTGGATTTAATTCTGGCAGTCATGATGCAGGAATCTGGCGGACGAGGGCTGGATGTTATGCAAGCAGCGGAAGGTGGATTTAATACCCGCTATCCCCATGTGCCAAATGGGATTACAGATCCTGAATACTCCATTGAATGTGGTATTCAGGAATTAAAATATGCCCTCGACAAAGCCGGCTGTACCGGACCTACGGACTTAGACCGGATTAAACTGGCTCTTCAGGGTTACAACTACGGTTCTGCATACATTGACTGGGCAATGGAGCGTGACGGTGGATATACCAAAGAAAATGCGATTGCCTACTCTGATATGATGTGTGCAAGACCAAGCTGGCCTTATGACCGGTATGGTGATAAAGAATATGTGGAGCATGTCCTTCGGTATTACCAAATTACTGCCAGTGGCGGCAGCTATCCCGCAAACGGCATGCAGATTCCACACTATCTCCAGACAGACTATGGAAACATTCCATACGGCGGGGGTTCCATCGCCAGCAGCGGATGCGGTCCGACAAGCTTTGCTATGATTGCCAGTTATCTTACAGGCACTACCATTACACCTATTGATGCAATATCCTGGTGCGGAAATTCCTATTACAAACCAGGAGTCGGCACTTACTGGTCTTATTTCCAGGCAGCGTCCGATCATTTTGGGTGTGGAACTGTCACACAGACCAGTGATCCCAACCAGGTACTTCAGGCTTTATCTGAAGGTCATCCGGTCATCAGTTCCCAAAGAGCTGGGCTTTTTACCAGTGGCGGACATTTTATTGTCCTTCGTGGTGTAACGGCTGGAGGTAAAGTATTAGTCAATGATCCCAATGACAGTTCCTCCAAAAACTACATCAACCGTGAATTCGATATGATGACGGAAGTGCATGCAACCGCAAATGCCTATTGGATCTTCGCTAAAAAATAAAGGAGACACTTATGAACAGAAAAAAAGTAATTCTGGCTATCTTTATGATGGCCTTTTTAATTATCATCGGATTTGTCTTTCCCTCCATCTGGAAATCCCAAAAAGGAAACAAAAAATCCGAGACAGAAAATACTCAACACGATAATAATGAAAATACCGAGACAGAACAAGCAGAAAATAACGAATCCATAAGCTTTCAGGATTTTGAAGCTTTGGAATACTTTTTCTCCAAGGAACAGGTGAAACTTTTTCAGGAAGAACTGACCTCCTATCTTAAAAACGTAAAACAGATGTCTCTAACTTCCATCCGTTTCCTTGCTGATGATACTACCTATCCCAATGCTTCTGATATTAATTTTTTGTTCCAGCTTCCGGATAAGTCCGTTCTTCCTGTGTACTACACTTCCCCTACTGGAAGATTCTTTTTCGGTGAGGAACGTACCCCTGATTCTGGAAAAGAAATCATCTATGAACGTCCGACAGATGACAAACTTCCTTCCATCACAACAGAGGAAATTGAACAGTTGCAAGAAGGAGGTTATGACGATACCTCCGTGAATTCGGAAAAAGCTGCCCCTGTCACAGAAGTTCCTGAAACTCCTTCCATGGAAGAACCAAAGGAGGTGCAGCCATGAACAATACTGAAGAACAACATCCTGTCTTCATCCCTCGCAATTTTATAGAAAAAGGGACCTTTATGGGCGGAATGTTTAAAATCCGTAATGCCATCGAAGGCGGTGTCCTGGCAATCCTGATCACCATTCCTGTTATCAATCTGCCTCTGACACTCACTGTCAGGATTATTATTCTCTGTATGACTGCTCTGCCTGCAGCTATGATTTCTCTAATTGGAATCGGTGGAGAAAGCATTACTGCGTTTTTAATGAACGCTCTGCGTTTTCTGAAAAACCGCCGGGTTATTTACCGTATGGATGTACATCCGGAGCCGAAAAAAAAGTACCGGATAAAAAAGCCCCGCAACAAAGAACCAAAAACCAAGAAACGCAAACGGCATCCAAAACAACCTGCAGAATCTTCTTCTGAAAAGAACTGCTCACAGATGTCTTCCGAAGAGGAGACAAAAGAATCCTCTGCTATTAAAAAAAAAGAACGCCGGCAGTTTGACACTTCTACAAAACGTGGAATACGCAAACAGGCTCGTGAAGACATCCGGATTCTTAAATATGAGTCCCGACAATTAAAAAAAGAACAAACCGCTGCACGTAAAAGTGCGAAAAGGCAGGCAAAACTTGAAAAACAACAGATAAAGCAGCAACTTTCGGAGGAACGAAAAAAAGAAAGAACTGCGAATAAAGCTTCCAACCAGCCTCCTGCTTCCGGGAAAAGCAAAAAGAAAAAGCGAAAAGAAATCACCTTGGAAGATTATCTTCCTATTGATAAGATTGCCAATGGTGTTATCTACACGACAGACCATCGTTATGTAAAAATCCTGGAGATTGAACCGATCAATTTTCTCTTACGCAGTGCCAGGGAACAACAGGGGATCATTTTCAGCTTCATCTCCTACCTAAAAATCAGTCCTGTGAAACTGCAGATTAAGATGATCTCCAAAAAAGCGGATATCAACAAACATCTGGAACAGTCCCGTTTGGAAATGGAACGGGAATCAGATCCTAACTGCCGGCAGTTACAAAAAGACTATATCCAATTTGTCCGGCAGTTAAGTTCCAGAGAAGCGGTTTCCAGACGTTTTTTCCTAATCTTTGAATACGAACCTTTCAATGTGAATCGGAAGGTGGAGGAAAAGGAAATCCTGGCAGCTTTGGAAACTGCTGCACAGACCGCAAAAACCTTTCTATATCAATGCGGCAACGATGTGCTGGTTCATGACAATGAAGATGAGTTTACAACCGATGTACTCTACACTTTACTGAACCGTACCAAATGTACCGAAACACCTTTGCCAAAACGGATTAACCAGGTACTTACCCGCTATATGGAATCTGGTCGTGAGCAGGAAGTGGATAACATCCATATCAATGAATTCATTGCACCAGAGTCTTTGGACTTTAAACACAGCAACTATGTGCTGGTAAATGGCATCTACCATTCTTACCTGCTGGTGCCGTGCGATGGTTACAAAGCAAAAGTAATGCCAGGTTGGCTGTCCCTGCTTATCAATGCTGGCGAAGGAATTGACATTGACTTTTTTCTGTATAAACAGCCCAAAGATAAGATCCAGCAACGTCTTGGACAGCAAATCAGGATCAACCGTTCAAAGATCAAAGATGCCTCTGATACCAATGCGGATTTTGATGATCTGGATTCTGCCATCCGTTCCGGCTATTTCCTCAAACAGGGACTTGCTAATAATGAAGATTTCTATTACATGAATCTTTTGATTACAATTACGGCAGGTGATCTGGAAGAACTGCAATGGCGGATTCAGGAGATGAAAAAACTTCTCATCTCACAGGATATGGATCTGCGGTCTTGTCACTTCCTGCAAGAACAGGGATTTTTATCTTCCCTTCCTCTTGTAAACCTGGATAAAAAACTCTATGAACTCTCAAAACGAAATGTCTTAACCACCGGAGCTGCCAGTTGCTATCCTTTCGTCAGCTACAGCATTTGCGATGACAACGGCATCCTATTTGGAGTAAATAAGCATAACAACTCTTTAGTGATTGCTGATATTTTTGACTCCAAACAATATAAAAACTCCAATATTGCGATTCTTGGCACTTCTGGATCCGGAAAAACCTTTACCATGCAGACTATGGCACTTCGTATGCGGCGTAAAGGAATCCAGGTATTTATCATCGCACCGTTAAAAGGTCATGAGTTTTATCGGGCTGCCAGAAATGTAGGAGGAACCTTTATCCAGATTTCTCCTGCCAGCCAAAACTGCATCAATGTCATGGAAATCCGAAAAGTAGATAACTCTGTCAATGAGCTGCTGGACGGTCCAACTTTAGACGCATCTGCCTTAGCCAGTAAGATTCAACGTCTGCACGTTTTCTTTTCTCTGCTCATTCCAGATATGAGCCATGAGGAAAAACAGCTTTTGGACGAAGCACTGATTAAAACCTATGCAAGAAAGGGAATCACCCATAAGAATGAATCCCTCATTGATCCCAAACACCCGGATCATTATAAAGCGATGCCAATTCTTGGAGATGTATATGATGTTTTGATGGAAACTGAAGATACCAAACGGCTGGCTCACATCCTGAACCGTCTTGTCCATGGCTCTGCTTCCTCTTTTAACCAGCAGACCAATGTAGATCTGACCAATAAATATACCGTTTTGGACATTTCAGAGCTGACTGGCTCCAGTGATCTCTTAACGGTAGGGATGTTTGTTGCTCTGGACTATGTATGGGATAAAGCCAAAGAAAACCGTACCGAAGAAAAAGCCATTTTCGTAGATGAAGTATGGCAGCTCATCGGTGCCTCCAGTAACCGCCTGGCCGCTGAATTCGTTTTGGAGATTGCCAAGATCATCCGGGCATACTCTGGTGCCGGTATTTTTGCAACCCAAGACCTTAATGACTTTTTTGCTCTGGATGACGGAAAATATGGAAAAGGCATTATCAATAACTGTAAAACCAAAATTATTCTTAACATGGAAGATGAAGAGGCACAACGTGTAAAAACCATTCTTCGTCTTTCCGAAACCGAAGTTATGAATATCACCCATTTCCAACGTGGAAACGGACTGATTTCAACAAACAACAATAATATCACTGTGGAATTTAAAGCTTCCAACCTGGAAAAAGAATTAATTACCACAGACCGACAGGAACTCCTGGAAATCTTGAAACGCCAGGATAAAAAAGTCGGTTAATGTTACCTGCAGCCCGAATATGGCTGCTTTTCTTTTTAACAAAGGAGGAGATTTATGTTAAAACCAGCAAAACAACCTCATATCCGGCTAACCGCCCTTTTTCTTTGTGTCACGATGTTTCTTAGCACACTCTTTTTCAATGCCCATACCGCTTATGCTGCAGATGGAACCATTGATTATACGGCAGGAGCCAAAATTCCATACGGGGACTATTATACTTCCCGCATGAGTTTTGATGGTAATAATACGGCTTATTGCGTTGAACCATTAAAGAAAACACCTGCTTCCGGACAATATCCTTATAATCTTTTAGGAAAGGATTCCCCACTTAGAAAAGCACTCTACTATGTCAATGGTGGATACGGCTACGAAAAGCTCATAAAAGATCAATATTTCCAAGGATGGTCCGATGACAACTCTTATGTCATTGGTCATCTGGTCGTTTCCTATATCCACGCTGGAAATAACGGGGACACCGGTGCCTTCCATGGCGCACCTCAAAATTATATTGACAAAGCATTGGAAGTTGCCAACGCCATTGAAGGGCTTCCTGCCCCACCAGAATCCTTCCGTGCTTTTATCGTTCCTGGCGATGCTTCCCAAACTTTTGCAGGAAGCTGGTATCAGGTTCCAAACGGCTTTATCGAACTGCAGAAATCCTCTGCCAATACCGATATTTCCGATAAAAATGGCAATTACTCTTTAGAAGGAGCCAAATACGGAATCTACAAAGGGGAAGAACTGGTAGAAACTCTTGTTACCGATAAAAAAGGATATGCAAAATCCAAAGAACTGGCAGAAGGAAGTTACACCGTTAAAGAAATCAGTGCCCCAGAAGGATTTGCTATAGATACTTCCGCCCATAATGTTACGGTAAAAGCAGAAGGAACATCTACCGTAAAAGTAAAGGATATTCCTCAAAATAATCCCGTAAAACTGCTCCTTAAAAAGCTGGATGCTGACACACAGCAAAATTCTGCACAGGGAACCGGCTCTCTCGCCAATGCCGAATTTACAATAAAATTCTATACAGAGCAGTCAGCTACCGATCCCGGAGCAAATGGTAAGAAACCGGTTCGCACCTGGATATTGAAAACAGATGCCTCTGGAGAAATCCATTTTACAAAAGATTATTTGGTATCCGGGGATGAATTTTTCTATGCCAGTGATGGAAAGACCGTCTGCTTCCCACTGGGTACAGTAACCGTACAGGAAACCAAAGCCCCTGCCGGCTATCTTCCAAACGAATCTGTTTTCGTGCAGCAAATCACCAGTACCGGTACGGAAGAAACTATCTCTATTTATAACGCTTCTTCTGTCGAAGAACAGGTCTTCCGAGGCGGCGTCAAAATTCAGAAGCGGGATCTGGAAACTCAGGGAACACAAGCACAAGGAACCGCATCTCTTGCAGATGCCGAATTTACCATTACCACTCTGAACAAACAGCCAGTATGGGTAGGTGGAAAGCTCTATGAAAATGGTCAGGCAGTGCTTACAATCAAATCGGATACACATGGTATTGCTGCAAGTGCCGCTGATGCCCTGCCCCTTGGACATTACCGGATAGAAGAAACCAAAGCGCCTTCCGGATACCTAACCGATGGTGCAAAGGCTCTTGAATTTGACATCACCCAAAATGGAGAAATCGTAGATTTAACAACAGAAGAGACTTCTGTTTCTAACCAGATTATCCGTGGCGGTGTCAAAATCCAAAAACGGGATCTGGAAACAGGAGAAGCCAAACCACAGGGAAATGCTTCTTTAAAGGATGCAGAATTTACAATCACCAATCTTGGTCCAAATCCTGTTCTTGTGGATGGAACCCTTTACGAAAAAGATCAAGTAGTTCTCACTTTGAAGACAGATGAAAAGGGGCTTGCTTCCACCAAAAAAGATACGCTCCCTTATGGTCATTACCGGGTTGATGAGACAAAAGCACCGGAAGGTTATTTGAACGAGGGCAAACTCTCTCAGGAGTTTCATATCACAGAAAATGGGAAAATTTTGGATTTAACTGCAAAAGAAACAGCGATTTCCAATCAGGTAATCCGTGGCGATTTAGAATTCGTAAAGGTCTCTGACGGAGATTTAAACCGGCTGGCAAATGTCCCATTTTCCATTACCTCCAAAACTACAGGAGAAAGTCATACCATTGTAACAGACAAAAATGGCTATGCCAGTACTTCCTCAGAATGGAATAAGCACACTACAAATACCAATCGTGGGGAAACTTCTGAAGACGGAATCTGGTTTGGCGCTTCTAAACCTGATGATGCCAAAGGAGCCCTGATTTATGATACCTATATTTTGGAAGAACAACGCTGCGATTCCAATGAAGGTATGAACCTCTTAAAAATTGAGGTCTCTGTATACAAAAATCACGTAGTCGTGGATATGGGAACTTTAACGGATGATCAGATTACCATTGGAACTACTGCCCTTGACAAAGACAGCAACTCCCACTTTGCCAAACCAGAAGAAAAAATCACTCTGGTTGATACCGTAGAATACGAAGGCTTAAAGAAGGGACAGTCTTATAAGCTCATCGGTACACTGATGGATCAGGAATCCGGAAAGCCAATTGAAATAGATGGAAAACCTGTCACAGCAGAAACCACCTTCAAACCAAAAAAATCTTCTGGTTCTGCAAAAGTGACCTTTACGTTCAATGCCTCTTCTCTGAAGGGCAAAACAATCGTAGTATTTGAGGAACTGTACCAGGAGGATTTAAAACTGGCTGTTCATGCGGACATTACAGATCAGGATCAGACTATCTATTTCCCAGAAATCGGGACCACTGCAAAAGATAAGGAAACAGATATGAATCTTTCCCAAGCAGATAAAGAAGTTACCCTTGTAGATACGGTAGCTTACAAAAATCTTCTGCCCGGCGAAGAATATGTTATGACTGGAACCCTTATGGATAAAGAAACCGGAAAACCTGTCGAAATAGATAAGAAAGAGGTTACTGCCGAAACCACATTTACTCCTAAAGAATCCTCTGGAACGGTAGATGTGATTTTTTCTTTTGATGGGACCTCCCTTGCCGGAAAAACCGTAGTTGTTTTTGAATCTGCTACTTATGACGGCAAAGAATTTGCAACACACGCAGATCTTGAAGATAATGGGCAGACCATCTACTTCCCAGAAATCGCTACTACTGCAAAAGATAAAGCAGACGGAGATCATTTTACCAAAACCGATAAAGAGATTACCATCGTTGACACGGTTAAATATAGTAACCTAATTCCAGGAAAAGAGTATGCACTTACCGGTATCTTGATGGACAAAGAGACAAAAGAGCCTCTTCAGGCAGATGGTAAACCGATTACTGCCACTACGACCTTTACTCCTGAAGATGCCTCTGGCAGTATTGAACTTACCTTTACATTTGATGGCAGCATCCTGTCCGGCAAAACAATTGTTGTCTTTGAGTCTTTAACGTATCAGGAAAAAGAGATTGCTGTTCACGCCGATATAGAAGACCATGAACAGTCTATCTACTTCCCAGGAATTGGAACTACTGCGAAGGACAAAGCGGATGGGGATCAGGAAGCCGTTGCTACGAAAGAAGTAACCATCATTGACACCGTATCCTACCAAAATCTGATTCCGGATACTCCATACAAACTGGTCGGCACACTGATGGACAAAACAACCCAAAAGGAAGTTATGATTGATGGAAAACCTGTCACGGCAGAAACAGAATTTACACCAAAGGATTCCAATGGTTCTGTCGAAGTCATCTTCACTTTTGATGGAAGCACATTGGCTGGACATGATGTAGTCGTTTTTGAAAAACTTTTTTCCCTTGAAGGAGAAACAGCACTTGAAATTGCTTCCCATGAGGATCTGGACGATAAAGGACAGACGATAAAACTTACGGAAGCTCCAAAAGACACACCTGAACCTTCCAAACCAGTCAAGACCGGAGATGAAACAACCGTTCTTCCTTATCTTTTACTGGCAGGTGCCGCACTCCTCTTTGCTGCAGGATTTGGTATCTTATATATCCGTAAGCGGAAAAAAGATAAGTAACTATCAATAGATATGCTCACAGGCAGCTTATTACGGCTGCCTGCTATAAAGGTGATGAATATGGAACAATCTCGTTGTAATGCCGATGCCAAACACATCCGGCATTTTTTAGATATTTGTGATGGAAATTGGCATTCCTGTATTTATGTTCGCTGTGTTTCCTGTAAAACCCCAGGTTATTGTAATGGCCCACACTTCTTATATCATCCAGATGAAAACGGCAGTCCATGTGTCCTGCCCATGGCAGATGCCCGTATGCTCTTCTCCCGCATACCGGAACCAACGGAATGTCTATCCGCCATAACACTGGAACAATTTCAGTCTTTATATGGACTCTACTTTGCAAAAGAAGCATTGACCGATAAGCCATGTCCTTGTTTTGCTTTACTGCGGCACCAGGAAGCATCTCATTATCACTGGTAAAAGGTTGCACTTTTGGCACTTTCTGCGTACAGGATAAGAAAGGAGGCGATTTTATGTTGAATTTCACTGCTATGATTCAAGGAATCGATACAATATTTACGAACTTTATTTTTATTCCTGCACTTTTAATCCTGTACCTGAAGTTTCGTCCGAGAAAGCCCTGGAACAAACGCACCAGAAATCTGTATCGGCTATGTATAGCTCTGATTTCTGTTTATGTCATCCGGATTTTCTGTGCAGGGTTCATCTTTACACCAGTAAATTACTCACGTTTTGCAGACAGCGGTTTCTTTCCGCTTATCAAGGCACTGTTCTATTCTTAGATTTTCTGCCATTTTGTGCCATTTAGTCCGAATCTGGGAGTAGTTTCTATGCCCATCCTATGGGAATTCATCACCTGCTTTCTTACAATATACGTATAAAACACGTAAGCGAGGTGAATCTTTATGAAACAGAAACAAATCCGCTGCCCATACTGCGGCAGCATCGCAATTTTAAGGGATGCGTCCTATGTATATGGAAATAAAGCGAAAGATGGAAAACTCTATGTGTGCAGTCACTTCCCACAGTGTAATTCTTATGTAGGAGTTCATCCTGGCACTACCAATGCCAAAGGAAAACTGGCAAACAAAGAGCTTCGGCAAAAAAGGATCCAAGCACACCGGGTGTTTGACCAGATATGGCTAAACCACATCTTTACGAAATCGGAGGCTTACCGCTGGATTGCTGATAAATTCTGTCTGACTGCCAAGGAAGCACACATCGGAGAATTTAGCACTTATATGTGTGATCAACTAATTCTGGAATCCATGAAGATTCTGGAGAATAACCATATCCCTCTCAGGGCCATTGGTTGAAAGGGGGGATATGTATGATCATCCCGATGACAGATGATGAACGCCGATTGACAGAGGAGTACTTATATTTGGTACCTGAAATGGTAAAAAAATTGACTACTCGTTGTGCTTATGTCTCATACGATGAGCAGCAAGACCTTCTGCAAGCCGGAAACTTAGCTTTATGCAAAGCCGCCATGAACTATGACAACACCCGTCCCTTTGCAGTTTACGCCAGAGTTGCCATACGAAATGCCATTTACAGTTATTGGAGAAAACTGCAAAAAGAACGAAAATACACCTGTTCCATGTATGCATCTTCCGAATTTGACATGGAACCCCTGCTTGTAGACCAAAAAACCGAACTATGGCAGGAACAATGTATGAACCAGGAACCCATTTATAAGCACCTGCAGTCCTTAGAAGCGAGAAGCTGCAATACACTAAGAAAAGGAATACATGCCCTGCTCCTGCAGCAAAAAGGATATACCAACCAAGAAATTTCCAAACATTATGGTGTCCCAATGAATCATGTCCGGGCATGGCAAAGCAAAGCCCGGAAATACTTACAGCAGGATACCAAATTATATACTCTTTTATCTTGAAGGGAGAACGATTATGCTGACACTTTATACTGCAGTCGGAATCCTACGATTCCAGGATTCCATAAAGGAACATAAAACACCGACTGTTATCAATAACCGGCAGGAATACGGACTGACAGAAGAAGAATTCTTTCTGTGGAGCAGCCTCGCATTTCAAATCCGACAGATCCATGAATTGCAGTCTGCTTTTTCCGAACGCTTGAAAAAACATCACCGTTCGGAAAATATCCCCATTGAACCTTACCTGAATCGGCTGCTGCTTCGAGGACTGGTTGTAAAAGGGGATGGTTTAACTGGTGTGGATGCCCTGTACCGCCTCTTAGGAGAACTTTATATCAGCCCATTGCAGGACAGTTTTTCAGTACGGCTTTTTACCTGCATCTATCTCTGCATGAAGAAAAAACTGCACACAAAGGAACTGATCCATTATCTAAAAAAGCCGGCACGGACTGCTATAGAGGACACGGTACTCCAAATAGCAAAAAAAGTACAGATTTCTACGGCAGAGCTTGTAACCTGTGTAGAACAGGGCATCCATCCACAAAATACAGAGCAACTTTTGACGCAGCTCTATGAAACCTCGGATGCAACATTCCGTACCCTGGCACAGGATATCCAATTCACCCATGCCGGTTATCCTGTACTGGAAGCCATCAGTAATTTGTACCTCAATAAACAGATTGCATTTGAAAAATTATAGGAAGGAGCAAATTATGCCAAAACCATTTCTTAATAAGCTGATTGTCCATGGGGCAATCGGCTTTTTCTGTGTCCTATTTGGATGTATTTACGGATTTATAACAGACGACCAGATATTTCTCCTTATGAGTCTTTGCATCGGTGTTGGAACTGCCATACGAATTGTGAGTCTGCTACATACCATCAAGATGCATGACTATACCGAATTAACTGGAACCTGTACAAAACGTGAAGTCAGCCCACTTACCAAGAAACAGAAAATTATTTTCCGTTCCACTGACCAGAAAGAATATCACTTTACATTCGATAAAAATATCCGCCTTTTATCTGGACATTATTATCGCCTATATTTCCGGAATGTAGCAAACCTTTCGGGTGAAGAAAAGGTTACTCCAGATTTACTTGCGTATGAGGAATTATCCCTAAATGAAGATGTTTCCCCGAAGAACTCTTAGATTTCTTCTCTAAATACAATAGAAGTGGATATGCCACTTTCACATACCCACTTCTATTATGCTTTATAAGTTTTCCTTCTGCCGTCCCAGTGAAATGACAAAAACCACTCCGAACTACCACGTATTCTGTCTCAAGGATGACAGCATAACAGCAATCGCAGGGAATAATAATCTATTGTATTCCAGAAGACTCTTCAAAAAATGGACAGTGCTTTCACTTTCAGGGTTTCAAAATGCAGTAACAATATCTTTTATTTTTCTACTGTGACCAATTTTTTCATATTAAGGGCAACTTTATACTGACAGTGAAAATTCCCGCTTCATAATTCACTTGAATATCACCACTTATTTGTATTACTAGCTTTCTAGTAGCATACAATCCGATACCACTGCTTTTTATCCTTGCTTCATCTTTTGTGTAAAACAAATCAAATATAGATTTTAATTCTTCATCACTAATATAATCAGAAGGATTGCTTATTTGTATATGACAATACTCGGATTCTCCCCACATGTAAAACATTATATCACCAGTACTATACTTTAAAGCATTATCTATTAAATTACATAAAATTCTAATTAATATTTTCTCTTGAGCAAGTATCCAAATGTTTCCATGTGGCAGTCTAATATCTAATTGTTCTGAGGCACGTTTTGAATTTTGAATATATTCCTTTAACAAAGAAGTGACTACCTCTGTAATATTGACTGATTTCATATCAACTTCGCTCTCTATTGCTTCACTCCAAAACAATAAATATAAATCGTCTACTAATTTTTTTAAATAATCCGCCTTTTTTTCAATATGTTCTATATAGCTATTAACAGGTTCATTCACATTTTTTTCTAATCTAATTAACTGCAAGTAACCAATAATAACAGTTAATGGAGTACGTAAATCGTGTGATAAATTTGCTACCATCTTTTTAAAATTTTTATCCTGTTTTTTTAGCTGATGTTCTTTTCGTTCATCTTCTTTAATTCGCTTGTTGATACTAAGTGCAAGGTTCTCAATATCTTTATCAAATACATTGACCGAGTAGATATGCTCATTATGTTCTATCCATTCTATAATTCTTCTAATTTCCCTCTTCAGATGAAAAATGTATAATATGCCTAATAATATAAACACTCCTGTTATTAAAAAGACAACTAGCAAACTTCATATCTCCTTATAATATTAGAATCTCATCACATGTATTCAAGATTGCATTATCATGTGAAACAATAATAATTATTTTATGATTTTTAATTTGATCGATCAACTGTAAAAATTGTTTTTTTCCACTCTCATCCATAGCTGAGGTAGGCTCATCAAAAATCATTACCTGACCGTCTTGCACTACTTGGCGAATAATTGCAATTTTTTGCTTTTCTCCACCGGAAATATTACTTGACTTTTCATTAATTTGCAAATCCCAATTATCTCTTTTCAAAATACTATCACCAAAGCAATCAACGGCTCTCTGTATACATTTTACATCAAGCTTTCGATATAAAGCAATATTATTATATATTGTATCTGCTATTAAAGTCGGCTCCTGTTCTGTTACACTGATTACATGTTCTCTTATATAATCCATATCTAAATTTCTCATTTCTGTATCGTTCCATATTATATTCCCTTGATATTCATCTACATACATACCCATTAAAATTTTAATAAGTGTACTTTTCCCACATCCGTTTTCTCCTTTCAATCCATAAACTTTCCCCTTTTTTAAGTTTGTAGAAAAACTTTTTATGGTTTCTTTCTGGTCATATGCAAAATTCAAATCCTGAATTCTAATTTGTTTGATTTCATTAAGTCTTATACACCCCTTAGACTGCTCCTTAATTTCTAAAATAGATTTTATACGTTCAAAGGATACATAAGCCTCTTGGTATTCTTGACCGTATGCCACTATTTCTTTTCCATATTCCAAAATCATATTAAAATATACTGAAATCATATAGAAATATCCTATTTGCATATCTCCAGTAAGTATCTTTTTTCCTCCAATCCAAAGTAAAATGCATACAGATATTGCCCCTACAATCCCTTCAAGATTTGCAAATGCCTGGATAGTCGCTTGTTGTTTAAATATAGATCGATATAATTTTTGATATGATGCTACTAACCTATTTGAAAAAAATGAATCCATACTATGTATTTTTATAAACTCTATTTTTTCTAATTGTTCCTGCAGTCTGGAGAAGAAATTGGATTTCTCCTCTTTCATTCCATAACTGCAATTATAAATACGCTTTTTGAAGCCAATATATATAAAAAAATAAAGTGCTAATAAAAACATTGTAACTATAAAAGCAATCGAATCCATTTTCCAAATCATAAATAAGATTATACCCGCTGAAAAAACTGAAAATATCAATTCAGTCAAGGAGCTGATGAAAAAAATAAGTACATCATTCGCATCATTGTTTATCCTTTGAGATAAGTACGATAAATCAGTTCTGCCAATTACGAGTGGCGAAACTTTTTTTAAATGATTTACAATTTCGAAATTTAATGAAAATGCTGCATTAGTCTGTATCCTTATATAAAGTATTTTATTGACATAGCAGACAATTTCCTTACCAACATACAATAACAGTAATAAAAATATGAATTTTAACATTGCTGAATATGTTGTTTCCACATTAAACATATTAATAAATTGTCCCATAGCAGCCGGTATAAATGTATTTAACCCGCACAGTATAATACCCAACAAAAAATATATCCCATATTCTATTTTATATTGAAAAACATATTTACTGCAAAATTTTATCATTCCAATTCTCCCTGCTATTTCATTGAGCCATTTCTTTCATCAGCTCCAACATCTCTTCTGCATTCCATTTTACTGAAGAACAAATCTTATTTTTATAAGCAGCACACCCACCATAACATACTGGAAAAAATGAACAATCTTTACATTCTTGATCCTTTACGACATCATAGGAAAGCCATTCTACAAATTTATTTGTAAGTTTGATTCCTTTTTCCAAATTACCGATACTTCGTTCACTATATCCAATATCATTCCAACATTTATACAACGCTCCATCTGGACCTATCACAAATGAATTTAAGCTAATTGCTCCACATACACCATAATTGCTCGGCTTAACACCTTGGTACATAAAGCCTCTCTTAATCCCTTCTTTATAAAACGCAATCTCTTCTTTTGCGTACTGTGGTCGTTCCATACATATATGATTATTACATACTCCATTAATATCATCTACTGGTGCTAAATAATAACCAACTCTACCTTTTAAACCATATCTTTCTAGCCAATCAAATATTTCTGTTGCTTCGTTTATATTTGTCTTGTCAACATTAATTCTTATCGAAATATTCAAAATATCCGCACATTCTCTTATATTGTCCAATATATGTTCGAAGGTAGGCTGATGATTATGGAGAATCCTTCTACTATCATGGGCTTGTTTTGAACCATCTAAAGTAACTTGAATATAGTGGATGTCCATGTCTTTTAATTTTTCAGCTACTCTTCTAGTCAATTTATAACCATTTGTGACCATATCCGCATTATATTTGCAACCAAGTGGCAAAACAGACTTTATCTTTTTGGTTAATTTTTCAATAGTTTCAATTGCCAATAATGGCTCCCCTCCATACCAAGATACCGTTAATTCATGTATATGCTGATATTTTTCTTTGAGCTGCGATGTTAATTGATCCTGAACAGTCTCAGACATAGTAATATATTCTCTCCCTTTTTCATAGCAATAGGGACAACAAAAATTACATGCCATAGTTGGGGCAATAGTTAATGTAAGATTTGAATCCGCAAACCTTTCTATTTTATTTCTTATAAGCAATTCTGCAAATTCATCTTTATCATCTTCAACTAGCATACCACCCTCTAATAATGCTGACTCTAAATCAGGCTTTGAACATTTTTTCCCTTCTTTCATTTCATAATATGATTTTTCATAATCAGTATCTAATTCCAGTATTGCAGATGTGACCGTATTGTAAATCAAACAACTTTTATCTTCTTTTTTCTCTATATTGTATCTTGATAATTTCATTATTATATCCTCTTTTCTTAATCTCTTGTTTTCACAGTGTTCTTTGCAATAATGAAAATGTGCCCAGCATATTGCTGAGCACATTTTCCTTTACTGACTACAAATATCTTTAGTAACGAATTACACATGTAGCCTTTTTAGATCCACAACCTTTATCATTGTAAACCCAGCAGATTCTTGTACTTTTGTCCTCTGATGCTTTGTTAATCCACTTCATTGCAATATCCTCCTGTAAAATATTTATTTATTTCAAAGTAGTAAGAGCTACTTGAAACACAAATTAAAGTTCTTGACGTTTCAATGCAAAATGCATTAAAACTATCCCCACCAGGCACGCACCCATACCATACATAATAGTTCCAACAACAATCCCATTTGTCATCCGATATCCACAAATATTATACATATAAGTGGTCGGGTTCATAACACAAAATGCTTTAAGAAGCACTGATTGATTTTGAAAATTCTCATATACCATAGGATAAGTAATCGCACCTGCAAAGAAATATACACATGATAAAGCTGCCACAATTCCTGTATTCTTTACTAAAACCGTAATCAAAACCGCCACAGCTTCCATTCCAATCATAGCTATCATATTTAAGGTAACCATTCCGATAAAAATCAAAAATTCCTCACCTTTATAATGAAAACCATACTTCCATGCTAATCCTAAGCCTAATGCAGTTTCCACAATATAATAGAGAATAAAAAAGTGAACATTTATCACCAGTAATTTACTTAAAAATAATTTGGTTCGATTTATCCCATATACGACAGAAGCTCTTATTGTTCCTTGATGAAATTCTGCAGATACCATTGTCGTAATATAGACAATTAATCCAATCCAAGAAAAAAAATTAATTGATAATGCAAATCTTGCGATTTCTGCAGCTTTTACATTATTCATGTCGTCTATGTAGCAAATCCAACCAATGCTATCTATATTTCTATAATCACCAAAAGTCATAAACAATGTATCATTTCCCACAACGAACGGTATAAAAAAAATAAATGCCATAAATACTAAAACCCACTTCGAGGCTCGCGAATATTTCATTTTATAGTACTCTGCTTTAAGCTGTCTCATTCGATTTCACCTCCGATAATAGATTTGTGTAATACTCTTCTAAGTCTTCTCCTTCATATCCTATTTTTTCTACACCAACTCCTCCATATACTAATTCTTTTGTTATATCAGAAATATTTTTATTATAACCAAATACCTTAATCACATTTCTTAAATAAACTTTTATTTGACTTTCTGGATACCTCTCATCTAAAATACAACTAGCCTTTTCCACATTGTCTACTTCGATATGAACATGACGACGACATTTCTCATCTAATTCTTTATCTGTAATCTGTTGTAACATTTTTCCATGATGTATAAATCCATATACAGTTGCAAGTTGATGTAACTCTGGCAAAATATGACTGGATATAAGTATCGTTGTACCATCTTCTTCATTCATATTCTTTAAGACTTCTCGCACATATTTAATTTTGGTTGGATCTAAGCCATTTATTGGTTCATCTAAAATTAGCAACTGTGGGCGACCAAGCAATGCAATTGCAATTCCTAATCGCTGTTTCATCCCTAAAGAAAAAGCCTTCACTCTTTTATTTCCAGCGTCCTTTAAATCCATTATTTCCAGAACTTCATCAATACTACTTTTTCCTGGAATTCCTCGTTGAGTACGCTGGATTTCCAAATTTTGGCGTGCTGTCATGTCCATATACAAAGCTGGATTTTCAATTAAACATCCTATCTTATTTCTTTCATCTTCAAGATTTTTTTTACCAAATAAACTTATCTCACCTGAAGTCGGCTTTGTTAGTCCTGTAATAACTTTCATCAGGCTACTTTTTCCTGCACCATTTTCTCCAACCAGTCCATATATCTCGCCCGCTTTTATCGTAAGATTTACCTGATTAAGTACCATATTTTTTCCGTATGCTTTACAAATATCTTTTGCTTCCAATATTTTTTCGGGTTCTTTCATTCTAATCACTTCCCTCGTTTCTTAAATCCTATAATGATAATGATAATGTCTAATTCTAACATTTCTCTTAAATCAGTTCTTAAATTTCCATAAAATTATAAATTTATCTTTATATTTTCCCACTCGCCTATGAAACCTTCAAATTATTTAAAACAGTAACTTGTATGAAATTACAAATCATGTTAGTATTTTTACCATACCTATTACCAAAGGAGTTTATTATGATTGATATATTATTAGTAGAAGATGATAAAGAAATTTGCTTTATTCTTACAGAATTATTAAAAAGAAACCATTACAATGTTTCAGCATATCACAATGGGATAGAAGCAATTGAAGCTCTTTCCTCTAAAAAATATGATTTAATGTTATTAGATTTGATGCTTCCCGATTTGCCTGGTGAAAAAATACTATTTCACCTAAAAAAACACAACAATTCTATTCCAGTTATTGTTATATCTGCCAAAAATCAGCCTGAGATTCGTATAAACCTTCTCCGATCCGGTGCAGATGATTATATAACTAAACCTTTTTATCATGAAGAAGTTCTCGCACGAATAGAAAGTGTTTTGCGCCGTTGCAGCGAAAGTCCCCAAACGGAATATTCCTTTAAAGATATTCGCATAAATGTGGATGATCACAAAGTACTTGTAAATAACACAGAGCTTACTCTGACTACTACCGAATATAACCTCTTACAGCTACTAATCAAACATCCAAAACAGACTTTTACAAAGGAATCTTTATATCAACTTATTTGGGGAAAAGATTATATTTCAGATGATAATACTCTCAATGTCCATATAAGCAACCTAAGAAAAAAACTAGAGCCTATAGGAAACCAAGCCCCTTATATCGATACTGTATGGGGAATAGGTTATAAATTACACCATTAGAATAAATTCACGCAAAAAATACCATTACAAAGATTAATCTGTAACGGTATTTTTTACCCTATTCACTTTTTTCATACTTTCAAACAACTAGGTATACCCTCAACAATTTTTTCAGGCACAAACACTTCATTAACTATCACATACGTCCAAGCACCATCTGAGTTATCCGTAGTTTTAGACACTACAATGGCTTAACTTCCACGCAGTATATATTAAATCTACGAATTACAAATGCAAAGACACAACTTCGAACCACTACATATTCCTTTCCAAGGTAACGGTGATTGTGGTCTATGAAAATCATTTGTATTTCAGCTGACCATAAAAAACACCGTTGCAGATTCACTCCCCCACAACGGCATCTTTCATTTTTTTTATTCGATTTTATCTTCTCCTGTTGCCTTTATAAATCTCATAACCTCATCAATGGTTTTCCCAGATGCTACCAAAGCCTTAAACAGATCATCTTTCTGCTTCTCTTCTATCTCTTTTTGAATCTCTTTTGCTTTATGACGCAGTTCCTTTAAATCGGACTCTTTTGTACGAATCTCCTGTTCCACATACTCCAGTTGCTCTTCCAAACATGTGTTTTCCAGTTTTTTTCGTCTTGCCATAATGCATCCTCCTAATAATTTTTCCTCATTCTACCACATTTTATCTACTCTGAAAAGGTAGTAGTGTTTTATGAAAATTTTATATCTATTTGGGATTATCCTCATAAAATACTACACTTCCAAGCATTTTGACACAAAAATTATTATTTCGAATCGCAAAATACTATATATGGTATTTTATCATTGACCTTCGCTATATCTTGTGTTACTATGATATTGTATTTAAGTTTTGTGTTATCCCTTTATAGGGTGTCTGGATACTATCTCCAGTACACATGCAGTTTAAGTTGGAAAATCGTGTCATTATAATGCCGTTTTATACGGTGCTATAATGGCACTTTTTTTATTTATCACTATTTTATCGCCCAAAGGGCAGAAAGGAGAATTTTTATGTCATCTATTATCATTGTAACAGGAAGGGTAACTGCCGATCCGGTTATGCAACAAGCAAAGAACTCCGGAACTGAATACATCAGTCTGGGGCTTGCTACCAACCAGAGAGGTCAAAACGGAAAGGAAGAACCCATCTTCTATCAGTGTTACTGCAACAAGTTTCTTGCAGATCGACTGATAAAAGCCGGTGTCAAAAAATCAACGTGTCTCATGGTCTACGGAGATTTAGAACTCCATCCGTATATTCACCAGAAAGGCAATAATGCAGGTCAAGCAGCTATCACGCCGCAAATTATGGTAAAGGACTGGCAGTTCTTACCTGCGAATCGTAATGATACCAATGCAGCAACACCTGTACCGGGGAATCCAATGGTCGGAAATCCGAATGTTCCACCAGTACCAGCAAACGGTGCTACTTATAATGGAAACCCGGGAATGAATCCTTCCGGTACCGTGCCTACTGGCGCAATGCCAGTCAATAACAATATGATGCCACAGGCCGCACAACAGATGTCTTATGCTCCGGCAGGGGGATCGGCTTATGCACCACAGGGATTTACGGCTGGCAATGTATCTGGTGATGGATTTACCAATATTCCGGAAAATACACCACCACAGCAGCTTCCATTCCCGTAAATTATCAAAGATCCCTAAAATGAAGGAATTGCGACTTTCCAGTATCTACTGGTCTGCTGCAATTCCTTTTTCTATTGAAACAAACATGGAGGAAATGAAGTGAATACACAAAAGAAATTTCTTAAAGTTCTAAGTATGCTCACAATAATTTTGTTAATTGCAACTATATTCATACCAGGAAATGGAAATCGTAATGCAGTCGCAAGTATCGGAATCCTTGGCATCCTGCTGCTATTTCTTTCCACACTTCTTCCTAAAATCTATAAACTGACTCTAAACCTACTCAAGAACCAGGGCAAAACAAGCCCTTGGTCTTCTTTGAAATCATCTGAGCCAGTTTCCGAAACAGAAGAATTGCTTTGGAGACAAATCAGCTATCAGATTACCGACAAACTACAGGCTGCATTTCCAAATGCAACATGGGAATTCCAGAAGCCGCCATCCATGAAGCAGCTTCTTTGCGGAAATCCCATACGTCTGAGAACCTTTCATACGGAGGACTACAACTTTGCGGAAGCACGTATGAACCAATACGGATATCTGGAACTTCAAATGCTGACCATTGCCAGCCTCAAAAAGACTGTCACAGTTACCGATGAGGACGATGTTCCTTTTGCTGATCCGGAATCCTGGTATTCCTTAATTGGCAAGAAAAAACTGGAGAACCTTATCGGACAGCTCCATGCGAAAGGACACCATAAACTCTATATTAATGAAAACGGGCAAATTTACATCCAAAATGGTGATACAGCGGAAATCAAGGATTGTTTTGATTATTTCCCGCCACGAAACTATTGGGATATTCTCATTTCCATCTTCCAAAAAGATGAATTGACCGCAAAAGAAAAGGACCAGGCACTAGAATTATCCTGGATAAAAGAATAAAGGAGGAAATACTATGCCAAATACAAACTTTGTCCCTAACTGGACTTTTGAAAGAACGCTACCATCTCCATTTGACAGCTATTCCGGGAAAAGTGCAGTGATGAAAGACATCGCTTCCAAATACTGTAATCAGCCTAAAAAACGGGCTACTCTCCATTCTGCTACTTTGCAGGCAGTTTTTTCTTATATGAATTTGGAAAATCCACCTGCTGGAAAAGCAGAGGAAGAACTCGGAGCCATTGGAAGCCAGGCAAACAATTTTACAATCGCAGAATATCCAAGCCGTACCGGGTTGCTGCATGTAGTGGTCTACAACCGTATGACTGGGAAATTTATAGCCGGAAAGTATGAAAAACCTTTGGATCTGGACAGTAAACCAGAGCCATATCAGTTTAAAAAAGATGAAGATTCCGGAAGTGCTCTTTATTTTGCTTTAATGCCTACTTTCCTTTCAGATGACGAATTCAATGAAAAATATCAGGAATTAAAGCAACACCGTGATGACGGTTTTCCTGACCTGCCCAAAGCTGCAGAAACGGCTGCGGTTCTTTGTGATAACGTGTACCGCAGGATCCGTTATGGTGATTCCCTTCCTATCGGGAACATCAAAGTTGACACTCCTGCAAATGGCGTGCTCCAAAGACTTACACCACTGAATATCCAAAAAGGTGTTTATGCACCAACGGAAATTATCCAGGGTACCTTTCAGGTATTAAAAGGTGGACATCACTATACTGCTTCCGCCGTTTCAATTCCCAAAGAAGATTTTGTCGATAAATACATCCTGTCCAATTCTCGGACATTAACTCCCCAAGAAGAATCAACCGTTCCTATTCTCGAAGATTGGTATGTAATCCCAAAAGAAATCCAAAGAATATGCGAACATGCCAAATTAACAACTGACAGCAAGCAGCCTATGAGGAATTTTATGCTCCGTGGGCCTGCTGGAACGGGAAAGACCGAAGGTGCCAAAGCCATTGCTGCAGGACTTCACCTGCCTTACCGATGCATCACCTGCTCGGCAAATACAGAAATTTTTGACCTTCTTGGACAGATTTTACCTGATGTAGATGAAAAACAGCTTTCTTTGGTAGGGGAACTGCCCTCTTTTCAAGACATTACCCTCGATCCGGCTACTGCCTATGAAAAATTAACGGGTACTTATGATGAAAAGGTATCAGAAAATACAGTTTATGAAGAATTGATCCATCATATATCTGAGGAAATGAAGCAGAAACAAGCTGCTACCTCCAGCAGCCAACAGTTCCGCTATGTGGATACACCACTGGTTGAAGCCATCCGAAACGGCTATCTGGTAGAAATACAGGAGCCTACGGTGATTGCCAATCCTGGTGTACTGGTAGGACTTAATTCCCTATTGGACCGTTGTAACAGCGTATTTCTGCCAAACGGGGAAGTCATCCATCGGCATCCGGATACTACCATTGTAGTCACAACTAATCATGACTATGCCGGCTGTCGTCCCATGAACCAGTCTGTCATTTCAAGGATGAATATGGTCATAGATATGGATGAACCGGATGAAGAGACCATGGTAGAGCGTGTTCTTGCTATTACCGGATGTTCCGATAAAAAATCAGTACGTACCATGACACAGATTGTACGTTCCATCGCACAGTATTGTCAGGATAACCTGATAACAGATGGCTGCTGTGGAGTCCGGGAATTAATTGCCTGGGTTCAGTCTTTTATGGTATGTGGCGATATACAGGAAGCTGCTCATTATACCATTTTATCTTCCGTCACTGCCGATTCTGAAAGCCGTATCGAAATTGAAGGTTCTTGCTTGGATACAGTTCTTGCATCATAACACACTATTGAGGAACACCTTTTATACCGAAGCCGAACTACGCAAAACTCTGGCAGAAAATCTCGTTTATTTAAGAAAATCCAAGCAGACGAAACTCTCTCAGAAAGCCGTAGCAAGACTTCTGCATCTACCGGAAAAAACAATTATGAACTATGAAAATGGGCATACGCTTCCATCTGCTTACGCCGTCTTTCGGTTAGCCCAGTATTACGGCTGTACAATGGAAGATCTCCTAACCCAAAATATGAAAAAGAAAGAAAGGTGAAAAAATTGAATAACACTCAAAAAGCTTTAAAAAGAATGATCCGGGATACGGAGTCAAAAATCACTGATGAAGAACTCTTTCTTTCATCGGCTTTCCAAAAATACCAAACATCTCTGGCGAAAGCGGCTACTGGCCGTTCTCGCTATGGACTTCAGGTGCTTATGGAATGGGACAGTTCTGAAAATGCAGACATCGCTTATACAGATAATTATAGAATTCACTGTAACGCCGCAAACTCGATAACCCAAAGCTTTCCTTCCCGATTTCTGCGGTCACAAAGCCTGACTGGTCTAACTGGACATGAAATCGGACATCTGCGTTACTCTGATTTTGCATCACTACAGCTTTATCTGACCAATATGGAAAATGGTTCCTTCTATCCAGAAGCACCAGACAATCTGCCTTCTGGATACAAGGCAAATCTGCAGGACATCTTAGATGCCATGGAAGAAAAAGATAACGCAACGTGTCTGACGCTATCCCGCTGTGCTGCACAGTTTAATAATATACTGGAGGACATCTACATTGAAGCCCGGATGTGTGAAGAATATCCCGGAACTTTTAAGCAGGGAATACAGATCAATAATCTGCGGATGTCTGAATTGATTCCTTCTATACAGGAACAAATTGACTGTGGCTATCAGCCGTTTTCCATTATGAGCAATTTAATTTTGTCTTATTGCCGGACTGGTAATATAAATAACCGCACGAATTATTCTGGAGAATACACAGACACCCTTTCAGACTGCATGGATTATATTGACGATGCTTTAATTGCCACACAGGGGAAAGAACGCTTACGTGCTTCCAACTATCTTTTAGTACTTTGCTGGAACTATATTCAGCCTATGGTAGAGTTAACCAGAGAGTCTTTAAAAAAGCAGGATAGTACCCAAGTTGGCGATGCTCTGGAGGATCTGCTGCGGAAAGAATCAGGTAGCGGATCTCCTCTTCCAACTGGTAAAAACGGAGGAATCCCTAAAAACATTCCAGGTCCTACAGTAAAATCAAAAACTCCTATAACCTGTGACTTATCTGGTCTTGATCCAAATTACAGGCAAGATGCAATCAACCAGGCAGAAAAGGTACTGCAGGAAGAAGGAGGAAGAATTGAACTTGCTAAAACTACAGCAGTATTAGATGGAAATAATCCAGGAATCACATACGCATCACAGTATGCCGGTTCCGGTTATGAAAATGCAGCGAATGATCTTGCACGCATCCTAAATGATGTTGCTACGGAAAAAGCCCAAAATGATTATGAACAGGAATTAACAGAAGACTTGCAAAAATCGGCGGATGAAATACATTACGGAAATGCCCATGCAGGCATCCATGTAACAATCCACCGCATCAATCCAGTTTCCGACTTTTTTATCAAATCTTATCAAACAGTTGTTTCCCCTCTTTTGCGGACCTCCAAAAGGCTGCAAAGTTCCATTCTTCCTTTATTAAAAGAAGAGGCAGAAGGCGGGAAACAAAAAAACCTGTTATTTGGTAAAAGGCTGGATATGCGGGCTTTACACCGAAAGGACGGCGGTATCTTTACCAGAACCAGGCTTCCGGATGAAGAACAAAAACTTTCCGTGGGACTTTTGGTTGATGAAAGTGGTTCTATGGGCTGGGGAGATCGTATTACCCATGCCCGGAAAACTGCAATCGTGCTGTATGATTTCTGTATGAGCCTGGGAATTCCTATTACCATTTATGGGCATTCTACAGATTCTAAGGGGGTTGCTTTGTATTCCTATGCTGAATTTGATTCTCTGGATGACTCTGACCGTTACCGGCTGATGGATATGTCTGCCCGTAATGGCAACCGGGATGGAGCTGCACTTCGTTATGTTGCGGAACACCTGGCAAAGCGTCCGGAATCACAAAAACTCCTCATCATAATCTCTGACGGACAGCCCGCAGATTGTGGGTACAGTGGTACGGAAGCAGAAGCAGATCTTCGTGGTATCAAGAATGAATATCGTAAACGTGGCATTGTGATCTTTGCTGCAGCAATTGGTGATGACAAAGAAAACATCCGCAGAATCTATCAGGATGGTTTTTTAGATATTACCAAATTAGAAGATTTGCCCAAAAATATGACACAGCTTGTAAAACAATATTTGAAATAGAAAGAAGGAAAACATACATGAGTGAAAATTATCAAAACTCAATTACAGATCAGATATGCAAAGTACAGACCAGTAAAAAATTAATTGCACTGTATGACCGTCTCCGCTACACAAGTTATAACAGCTATGCACAGCTTCATGCAAAAGGAGAATTTGAAGAAAATGGTCATAAAGTTCACTCCCTTATTGGAATCTCCATACAGGATTACTCTAGTGGTACCGGTGATAAAAATATTATCACCCGTTTTCATCTGGCACCCGAACAAATTCAATTTCTGCTGTCCAGAGTTACCGCTGGCTTTCCTGAATTTGAATGGTCGCAAAGCAAAATATTTGGTGTGCCGGATGGCAATGGCTATTCTACTGCACAACAGTTTTTTATTTCCCGCCACGTATATAACAACCAGCAGGAAATACTGACCAGCCCATGGAGAATTCAAATTAATAACGGAAAAGGTATCAAGAAAAAGAATCATAACGGCGGCACTTATATGCAGGCTCAAAGTTTTATCTCTGAAAAAAGTGCTTTTATCCAATTGACAGATATGGATTTTTATATGCTGTTAAAACGTGCTGATTCCTATATCGTAAATTGGGAAAACTACGTTGCATCCTTCCTGATTCAAAACGGCAAACAACAATTTAAAAAACAACAGGACGCACGAATGGCACAAAATATACAGCCACATGAAATGTCTTCCTATATGCAAGAACAACCACAAGAACAATATCTGAATGGTATGTATGTCGCTTAAAGAATTTCAACAAAGAAGCAGCCGAAAAGACTGCTTCTTTTTATAAAGGAAAGGAGATTTCTATGGATTATGCCACAACACTAAATATTGACCAACAAGGGCGGATCATTATTCCTGCCAAAGTAAGAAAAGCCCTACAGCTTCATACAGGCGATGTATTGATGCTGGAAGCTGACACACGCAACATCTGTCTTCGTAAATGCGACTCCCATATCCCTATGGATATCCGGTTAGACAGTTTTCTGGATATTTTACATAGTAATGTCCCTTGCCGGATCCTGTTATGTAATGATTCCAAAATCATTGCTTCCAAGAATTATCATACAGCACTTAATATGCCTGTAACAGAAAGTATTCAAAGGCTTCTGCAACAGGGAAAGATGAAATTATTCTCTGAAAAGGAACGCATATACCCTACTATGACAGGAAAATATCCCATATCAGTCTTTTTCCCTATTTCTAAAAAAGACGAATTTGGTGAAACGTTGGGTCTTTTACTATGTGCAAAAAACCAACAGCCTTTCAGCGAAATGGATTTAGGCTGTGCCAAAATGACTGCGGCGGCGATTTCCCGCTACATCCAACAAAATTATGAAAGGAAGGTGACATAAAATGAATGACTTAATGCTGCATCGGGCAGCACAATTATTAGAAGCTGAATTTGGTCCCCAATGGCGTACTGTCGCTGACATGCTTGGAACGGAAGGATTGCGAAAACGTGTAGGAAAGGAACTGACTTCTTTCATGGCATACCCAGAACGTGGAGAAGGCGGTAACAGCCAGTGGCGTGGTAACTGCTCCCCCGAAGTGGTTGCAGCACTTCTACGCTATTGCTTGGACGATAAGCGATATTACGGAAAAGATACCAGCACCTTTACCCTCTTAGATCCTATGAGTGGCTCTGGGACTTCAAACGCGGCTGCTGACCGTTATCAGGTACGCTCCCTGCTCTATGATCTAAATCCGGCACCTGCGTATGGAAAAGGTAACTGGAATGCTCTAAAAGATGAAGTAGAGGATTCCGCTGATCTCATCTTTTTCCATCCACCCTACCATAATATGATCCAGTATTCCGGAAATATCTGGGGAACCCCTCACCCGGACGACCTATCCCGCTGTGAAAACTATTCGGATTTTCTTGAAAAACTAAATCACTGTATCCGGAAATTTTTCCTGGCACTTCGGAAAGGTGGGAGGCTTGCCATACTGGTAGGCGATATGCGGCTCCATGGTAAGTTCTATAGTATGCAGAATGATTTAATGCGGATGGGTGATTTTGAATCCTTTCTGGTAAAGGGCCAGTTTAATTGTGTTTCTGACAATCGGACGTACAAAAAGCCTTTCATTCCCATTGTGACAGAATATGCTCTGTTGCTGAAAAAAACAGATTCTTTCATTATCCCCTTCAGCATCCGGCAAGAAGGTGTGTTTTCTGTACAAAATACAGATATTCTTGCACTGACTTGGCATCATCTAATCCGGATGACAATGGAGAGTATTGGAGGAAGAGGGGCTTTAAAAGACCTGTACGATTTATTAAAGGAACACCCAAAAGCGAAAAAGAATCCGCATTATCAGGAACGTATCCGTGCCACCTTATATGAACACCCAGACGAATATATACCTGTATCGAAAGGATATTTTCGTTTGAGTTACCCTGTTACATAAAAACGAGCCATGAAAAACAGATTTTCTATGACGCTACAAAAGGAGTGTGAACACTATGACAAATCGAAAGCACCATGTGAAAGATAAACAAATAACGACACTCTCAGGATGGTTTCATTCTTCGCTACGGGTTGGGGAACGTGCTATTATTTCTGGAGTCAATGGTTTCTCTATTCTGACATCTCCTATCCTAACGATTTTGGAAGTATCAAATGACAGTATCGTTTTCGAAACAGAAAATACCATTTACCATTTGGTTCATACACCAGAGACCGTATCGGAAGTGATGTGTGCTTGAATAACATATATGAATTGGGAAGCAGGCTTTGTGAATTGCTTTCAACTTTGAAGAAAAACCGAGAATACGTTCCACTTGAAATTTTACAAACACAGTATCGGATTCCTTATGAAAGCCTAAAAAAGCAAATTGGTGATACAGCAACAGCTTTTGTAAAAGAAATTACATTATCAAAGCTTATGATAAATCCAGATGTATCTCTGGAAGAGCAGATTTCTGTTATCCAACAGGCAATTACAACATCCGGGATGCTCAAAGAAATGAGCTATACCTTATCAAAACTGTATGATGTGGAACTACTGCACAGGCAGGCATTAAAATTAAGGACATATATTGAAGATGCTCTATATCCATATATTGCCCTTCAGGATTGCCTTGTCGTTGATATGGAACGTATAGAGGATACGCCAATTATCTACAATACAATTACCCAAAAGGTTTATGAGAATGGGCAATGGAGTAAACAGGATTTGGATCTGCATGGGAAACTATTAATCTATGTAAAATCTAGTCCTCCTATGCCTGCAGCAACAGAACAAATAAACAATGGATTCTAAATTCAAAAATTTTTATGTCAAGAAGGGAAACTTTTATGGGTTTCCCTTCTTATGAAAATAATTTCAGTTGTTCATATTCTGCTGTCCGATTCAACAGTATGGGCTTCTTAGCAAGAATAAATTCTACCGCTGCATCCTCCATAATCCAATCTTCCAGTTCTTGTCGTTCCAAAAGCAATGGCATCCGTTCATGCACTGGTGCTACGGAAGCATTTGCCTGCGTAGTCAGAATTACAAAACGATTTTGACCATTATAGATTTGATAACACCCTGCCATAAATAATGTGGCATCCTGCTTTGGACTTTGAAAAGTATATTTTTCTTTGTTTTTACTCCATTCGTAAAAGTGATGGGCAGGAATCACACATCTTCGATGCAGCACACTGTCCCGAAAGGTCTTCTTGTCCAGTATCGCCTCTGCCCTTGCATTGATAAGCAGTCCCTTTCCCTGGAACCCCGGAAAGCCCCACTGCATCTGCCTCGCAGCCACTTCCTTACACTCCTTTGTAAGAATGACTGCAGATTCAGACGGGTGGATGTCCTGTCCATGCTCTATCTTTAAACGCTGGTCCAGTTTCCTTACAATCTTTTCAATTTCCCGTGAAGTTTCATCATCCACATAATATCTTCCGCACATTTTCTGTCCTCCTTTTTCCTATTTTACTTCATCCCTGGTATCTTATACAACCAGTTTCCATGCACAATCCTCCGGACAAAAGAGAAGCACAAAATTGATTTGTTTTCCCAAAAGTACCGCCTGACATCTATACTTCCAGTTCAAAATTCCCGCATACCACTGCTTTTCTACAGTCAGAACCTGGATATGATTGATTTGAATAATCTCTTCATCCTCCCCTTTTACCTTCAGCATCAATGGCAGAGATTTTCCGGTAGCTGTGAACCAGCACTGGACTGCCACCTCATGATAGGTTCCGGATAAAGGCTCCTGCTCTGTATGCTCTGTATTTATTCCGATTCCAAATGCCACCTTTCCTTCCCCCTTCCCGCTATTCTGTCTTTAATTTCTCATAGTCCACAGAACGTTTTTCCCGTGAAATGCCACCACTCATGTGATCAATACACCCACCTAAAAAAGCCGCACGTATTACCGAATCATTCCCATACCGTTTTCTGATCTGATCTATCGTTTCATCCATTTTTTCCAGTTTCTCATAATCATTCGTATCAAACAGATTTAGTTGTCTCATATTCACCTGATCCTTGATGCGGCTGGTATGGATTCCCAGATGCCGGATGGGTGTCCCATCCCAGAGCTGGTCAAATAACTGGCAAGCACACTGATGAATCTCTATCGTAATATTGGTTGCATTCTGAAGCGTCATCTGGTGACTGGCATAACTGAGATCATAATTCTTGATCCCTACTGCAATCACTTCTGCCCTGACTCCTGCTCCACGAAGTCTGCTTCCTACTGTCTCTGCCAAAGCCAACAGCACCAATTTTGCTGTAGATGCATCTGTCACATCAAAAGGAATCGTTGTAGAATTGCCGTATCCCTTATTAGCAGGCGGGGCCGACTGGACTACAGACACATCAATCCCATTTGCAACCCCCCAGACAACTTCCCCATGTTTCTTCAAATGTTGTTTTAAGTAACTCGGATCACTCTTTGCCAAATCTCCTATGGTCCGAATTCCCAACTTGAAAAGTGTCTTTGTTGTTGCCCGTCCTACAAAAAACAAGTCGCTTACCGGCAATGGCCACATCTTTTTCTGTAACTCAGACTTCCATAGTGTGTGCACTCTGTCGGGCTTCTGAAAATCACTTGCCATCTTAGCTAACAGTTTATTCTCTGAAATACCGATATTCACTGTAAATCCAAGCCGTTCCTTAATCTGTCTCCGCATCTTCTCCGCCGCTTCCACTGGTGTCCCCCAAAGCAATTCCGTTCCAGTCATATCTACAAACGCCTCATCTATCGAGTATTGTTCCACTGTGGGAGAATACTCTTGCAAAATTCCCATAAAAGCTTTGGAACACCTCTCATACAATCCATAATTCGGAGGCACTAAGATAAGATTTGGACATTTCTGTTTTGCTTCCAAGATTGATTCACCTGTCTGTATCCGATATTTCTTTGCTGGAATGGATTTTGCCAAAATGATTCCATGACGCATCGCCATATCCCCACCTACCGCTGACACCTGTTCTCTTAAATCGCCTTTCCATCCCA
>NZ_JAJCKS010000049.1:0-8513 GCF_020558815.1 Blautia sp. 210820-DFI.6.14 | reverse complement strand
AAATGGGTTTACACAAGAAATGCTTGCAGAAAAAATGAATGTGTCCGTTCGGCAACTGTAAGAGTAATTAACTGATGTTAGGAGCCTCAGTCTTTCGGAGGTTGGGGCTTCGATTTGTATCTATGATGATTGCCGGGTAACTTTATTGAATAAATACACATTGACAAGCATCTATGCGTAGGGTAATTTGATATATAGATGATTGCCTATGTGAGGTAGCGAAAATGGAAGCAAAGGATATGATACTAATATGTAAAGCATTATCGGATACAAATAGACTGGAGATTGTTCGGATGCTGTCAGACGGAGAAAAATGCGGATGTAAGATTCTGGATAAATTCAATATCACGCAGCCTACTTTATCACATCACATGAAAATATTGGTTGACTGTGGGATTGTAAATGATCGTAAGGAAGGCAAGTGGCATTATTATTCTCTGAACAAAAAAGTAATAAGAGAGGCAAGTTCATTTGTTGAAGCTTTGGGAAGGTAGGAAATGAAAGAAGAATGTATTATATGTAAAGCACCACTTATATATCTTGAAAAAGATGAAATGATGGAGTGTGTGTTATGCCATAAAAAGGAATTAAGCAAAACTAGATGTGAGCAGGGTCATTATGTATGTAATGAATGCCATACAAAAGGAATGGGTGTAATTATAGACATATGTCTTAGTGAAACATCTAAGAATCCGATAGAAATTATAAGAAGAATGATGGCGCAGCCATTCTGTCATATGCATGGACCAGAGCATCATGTTATGGTTGGTTCAGCGCTTCTTACCGCATATAAAAATGCAGGTGGTGAGATTGATTTGCCGGAAGCTCTGCTTGAAATGATGAATAGAGGAAAAGCTGTTCCAGGCGGTGTATGTGGATTCTGGGGTGCTTGTGGCGCCGGAATTAGTACAGGAATGTTTATATCAATAATCTCAGGAGCGACTCCACTTAAAAATGAACCTTGGGGTCTGGCTAATAAAATGACTTCTAAGGCACTTGACGCAATCGGGAGCATTGGTGGACCAAGATGTTGTAAAAGAGATTCCTATATAGCCATAATCTCAGCAATTGACTATGTGGCAGAGAATTTCAATATACAAATGGAAAAGCCTGTTATAAAGTGTATTCATTCTGATAAGAACAACCAATGTATTAAGGAGAGGTGTCCGTTTCATGAATAAGAAAAAAGTCGCATTTATCTGTGTTCATAATTCATGCCGTAGTCAGATTGCAGAGGTATGCAGGTAGATAAAATAATTATCTACCTCCTACCCGATTCTAGAAATTAAGAAAGTTCTGCCACATTCTTGTAGCCCAGATGGAATTAATCATCAATGCCGTATTTGTTTTCCAGCGCTTCTTCTGCTAATTCCAGTTCATCTTCCAGTTTTTCAATCGCGCGTTCTCTCGCTTTGTATGTCTCGAAGCTAATCTCTTTCATCTGGTAAGCATACTCAAATTCATCATCAAGTTTATCCAGTTCGTCATCGACTGCGTCTACCTGTTTTTTCAAAGCGTAGAATTGTTCGTGATTCTCAGATGCATTTGTAGATGTTTTTGCATTGTTTACACTTTTTGTTATATTACGGATATCGTTTTCATAAGAAGAGAAATCATAATCCTTTTCGTTCACATTCTCTACTGCGTTTTCTGTGTTACTGATGTTATCATCATCGTCATCTGTATTTGATGTTACAACTTCCTGTGTCTTAATTTCTACATCTTCTGCTGCTCCATTATTGGATGAAGTGCATCCTGTAAAAGCAAATATTAATGTGAGAGATAATAAAACTACTAATATTTTTTTCATAATATGTTCTCCTTTCGGCTCTTGGGTGTTTTGTTTTTGCTGTTATATGTATCATATAGAGGGAAGATTAAAAAAAGATTAAAACAAATAGTAATTTCAAAAAATGAAAAAAAGGACTCTGGCACACGAAAATGATTGGTATTATAATAATTACATTATGAGATTACTGATTGTAGAAGACGAGAATGATTTAAGAAACATTGTCAAAAAAAGGCTTGTCAAGGAACATTACAGTGTAGATGCCTGTGGGGATGGTCTGGAAGCGATGGATTATATCGATATGACTTCCTACGATGGTATTATTCTTGATATCATGTTGCCGGGAAAGGATGGATATGAAATCTTAAGAGAATTAAGGCGACGAGAAGATGATACACCGGTTCTGTTACTGACAGCAAAAGACAGCATTGAAGACCGCGTCAAAGGACTGGATCTTGGTGCCGATGATTACCTGATCAAACCATTTGCATTTGAAGAACTGCTTGCAAGAATCCGTGTCATGATGCGTAGAAAGCCACAATTTACATCCAATCAACTAAAAATAGCAGATCTTATTCTGGATCGTGACACAAGAAAGGTTACAAGAGCCGGAAATGAAATTGATCTTTCTGCAAAAGAATTTATGGTTCTGGAATGTCTTATGCGCAACAAAAATATCGTAATGACAAGACAGCAGATTGAACAGAATGCGTGGGACTTTGATTTTGAAGGTGGTTCCAATGTGATCGACGTATACATTCGCTATTTGCGAAAAAAAATCGATGCACAATATGAACAAAAACTCATCCACACTGTTCGCGGTGTCGGATATGTAATGAGGGAAAACGAATGAAACAGCTGACGATCAAGAAAAAAATTACGCTATGGTACACCGGAATCATTGCCGTAGTTCTTGGGACTATTTTAGTTCTCGTCCTTCTTTTTGTGGATAAGGTTGGAATTTCTGCGACAGAAGAAGAAATCAGTGCCGCAGTGACTGGTTTCTCTTCAAATATTAATTTTCAGGATGATTCCTTTTATCTTGACGGCGATACCGAATTTTACGATGACGGTATTATGTTTTGTATTTATGACAAAAACGGACGCTTACTTTATGGAACGATTCCAACCCAATTTCCAGAAGAAACTATCCTCAAGTCGAATACACCGCGAATGATATCCGGATCAAATCGAAAATGGATGATATATGACAGCGTTTACACTTACGGTGATGATGAGGAAATGTGGGTACGAGGAATTACCTCCGTACATTCTATAGAACTTTTCATGCAGACATCCGAGAAAATGCTGTTGATTGTATTCCCATTACTCATTATTCTGATTGGAGCCATCGGATATTTTATGATCAAGCGGGCATTGAGACAGGTGGATCTTATCTGCGATGAAGTTGAAAACATCAGCAATGGAAAAGATCTTTCCAAACGATTGTCTCTGCCAAAAGCAAAAGATGAATTATACGAATTGTCGGAGAAATTTAACGAAATGTTCGAGCGCTTGGAATTTTCGTTTGAGAAGGAACGTCAATTCACATCAGACGTATCCCATGAACTGCGGACTCCCGTTGCTGTTATCATTTCCCAGTGTGAGTACTTATTGGAAAATGAAAACTTATCTGCGGAAGATAAGGAAGAGATTGCAGTCATCTTAAAGCAGGCAAAACGAATGTCAAAGCTGACAAACGAAATGTTAATGATCGCCAGAAACGAACAGGGCGAGCAGCATTTGATGGAAAAACTGGATTTTGGATTATTAAGCGAACTTGTAATAGAAGAACTGCAGACAAAAGCACAGGAAAAAAATATCGAGATCACCCTGCAAAAGCAGGACGATTTATTTATGAACGGCGACCAGACATTGATTTTGCGTATGATGATGAATTTAATAACCAATGCCATCAATTACGGAAAAACAAATGGACATATCCATGTTATCCTGAAGGTCGAAAATGACCAGATTGTCGGTGAAGTGAAAGATGATGGTATTGGAATAAGTGAGGAACACCTGGACAGAATCTGGGAGCGTTTCTATCGCATAGACAAAAGCCGTTCCAGAGAAAATGGAGGTACCGGACTCGGTCTTTCTATGGTGCGCTGGATTGTAAATCTCCACAATGGAACCATTCACGTCGAAAGTATCGAAGGTATCGGAACGAGTTTTATTTTCCGATTTCCGAAAATATAAGGGGCTATCGCTGTATATCCAATTTCTTTTTACCAAAGAGAAGGGTTCATTATTCAATGTGAAGGCTTGGATGAAGCTACTGGTGAAAAAGAGTACACTATGCTATGGAAACGAAAATAGAAATCGGGATTTGTCAGACCGGTGCAGAAAAACAAACTTGGTTATGGAGGATGATAAAATGAATTTTGAATTAATCCGGGTCGAAACGGAAGAATTACAGCAATATAAAGCAGATATGCAGGCGGCTTTTCAAAAAGGATTTGAAGATGTTTTCGGGAAAACAGATTCTGTGATTCTGCCGGAAACTGATATTGATCAGTCATTGAACGCAGAAGGAGCTGTTGCTTATAAAGCGGTTGTCGATGGGAAAATGGTAGGTGGTGCTGTTGTAGTTATCGACAAAAGCACTCAGCACAATCATCTTGATCTGCTGTTTGTTAAGAATGGTATTCAGAGTAAGGGAATCGGCAAAAAGATCTGGTTTGAGTTGGAGGAGATGTACCCCGGTACGAAGGTGTGGGAAACCTGTACACCTTACTTTGACAGACGCAATATTCATTTTTATGTGAATGTCTGCGGTTTTCATATTACGGAGTTTTTCAATGAGAAACACCCTATGCCGGACACACCGGATGATTTTGTCGGAGACGGCAATGAAGGAATGTTTGAATTCGAGAAGCAAATGAATTTGTGAACTTCAAGTTTGGAGAATTGAGAAAATCGGAATTTGATGAATTAAACTAGATGGCAATTGATGGAGTAACAAGTTGTATGAGAATTCGAGAAGTTAACAAAAATAAAAAGCAGTTTATATCATTATTGTTATTAGCTGATGAACAGGAGAGCATGGTTGATTGCTATCTTGAAAAAGGAACTATGTATGTGCTTGAAGACAATGATGTAAAAGCTGAATGTGTTGTCACCGATGAAGGTAATGGAATACTTGAAATCAAAAATATCGCAGTCAATCCGGAAAATCAGGAAAAGGGCTATGGCAAAGCATTAATTGATTTTCTTGCCAATAAATATGCGGATGAATATTCTGTTTTGCAAGTTGGAACAGGTGACAGTCCATTGACGATACCATTTTATGAAAAATGTGGATTTGTTCGTTCTCACAAGATTCCCAATTTCTTTACCGATAATTATGACCACCCAATTTATGAGGACGGTGTACAGCTAATAGATATGGTATATTTGCAAAGACATATATAATTTCCAGTTTGTTGAATTAAAAATGAAATAAAGTTCCAGTAATCATAGAGTGTATGGATTCAATTCCATATGCTCTTTTTCTTTACTTAATTTCATGAAAAATGTAAAAATCTAATGTTACGAGTTGCATTAAAGAAAACTCGTAAGAAAAAAAGTAAAAAAATTTGCTTTTGACCACTGTAAAACATGCTCTGAGCGTTTCGTTATATGAAGGGATAATTTTTCTTTCATATTTCAAAGAAAAGAGGATAAAGAAATGTCAGAAAAAAGATGTTATACAGTTCAAGAGTTACAGGAAATCTTAGGAGTCAGCAGACCTACTATTTATAACCTTTTAAAGAAAAAGGAATTCCGGTGGATCCAGTTGGATGGCGGAAAGTATCGCATCTCTAAGAAGAGTTTCGATGACTGGCTCGATAACTTGGAACAATAAAAAACAGGGTGTTGATCAGGCAGATTTTGTCTGCAATCGACATCCTAAATTTTTATCTGGATTTGAGATATGATAGATATAAGAAAAAACACTAACACTAAAAAAGACAGGAAGTGAAGAATAAATGGCAACAGCAATTATGAAACAAAAAGAAGTTCCGGAAATGGACGATGTTGAAGAGATCATTTCAAAGATATCAGAAGACAGTCCTTACAAACGGCGTCCGACACAAAAGAGAACCTGGATGACCGTGCCGGAAATGGGAAAGCTGCTGGGATTAAAAAAGACAGATCGATACTGGCTGGTGCATAAAAATGTTTTTGAATCTAAAGAGATTGCCGGAAAGATACGAATCAATATTGCCAGCTTTGAAAAATGGTACGCCAATCAGATTAAATACCATAAAGTTATCGGAGAAGAACCAGGGAAAGAATTGAAATCCTGGTCCTATTCCGTTAAGGAAGTTGCGGATCTGTTGGGTGTTGATGAGTATCTTGTTTATGATTTACTCAAGAAAAATCAAATGGAAGCTGTTATTGTCGATTACTGGAAACGAATACCAAAAGAATCTTTTCAGAACTGGTATAAAAGCCAGTCCCGGTATCGAACAAAGGAAGACAGAGAAAAAGACGCTCTTCTGGAAGATGCAACAATTACGATGCCTGAGATGGCACAGTTGCTTGGAACAACCAGAAGCGCAGTATATACAATTCTTGATAATCCAAAGTATAGTCATTTTTTTGAATTCATTGTGATTGCAGAAAAGAAAAGGATCACAAAAGAGAGTTTTCAAAAATTCCTGGAAGGTCAGGATCGGTATAAGCTGGATCCATCGAATGATTATGAAGAACTTGCACAGGAACAAAATATTGCCCTGGCTAATTTCCGGCGGAAGAAATTATCACAGACCGGAATACGAGGAAGCAATGGAAATATAAAGTATCTTACTTTTGATGAAGCTTCCTATCTGGCAAAGGTCAGCAGAAGCATGATCAACAAGTGGGCGGATAAAGGAAAGTTCACAGTAATAAAAGTTGGCAGTCGAGTTAGGATCCGTCGGGATGAATTTGAGGACTGGATGGAGCAAAGAGATTTGGAAAGGAGTATGCAATAATATGGCATCTATAAGAGAACGAAACGGAAAATTTAATGTAATCTATTCTTATACGAATGAAAAAGGTGAGAGGAAACAGAAGTGGGAAACCTATGAAACGAAAGCCGAAGCAAAGAGAAGAAAAAAAGAAATTGAATATAAAAAAGAGATGGGATCATTTGTCGTCCGTAAATGCAAAACACTGGACGAGCTTATTACAGAATATGTTGCACTTTATGGCAAAGAAAACTGGGCGCTTTCTACATATGAAGGAAATGTCTCTCTTATCAATAACTATATTCTTCCGATCATTGGTGATACGAAACTCTCAGAGATCAATACCCGTTTCATCGAAAGATATTATCAGAGTCTTTTGAAGAGACGTGCAGTTATCAATCCATTGAATAAAACCAGTCGAAATGAATTTGTATCTTCCAGTACGGTCAGGGATATTAATAAGCTGCTTAGAAACTGTTTTGAACAGGCAGTGAAATGGGAGTTGATGGAGAAGAATCCTTGCACCCATGCGACTGTACCAAAACATAAATCACAAAAAAGAGACATCTGGACAGCGGATACATTGATGTATGCGCTCAGTGTCTGTGAAGATGAACGATTAAAGCTCGCAATTAATCTATCTTTCTCATGTTCCCTGCGACTTGGTGAGCTGCTTGGTCTTACCTGGGATTGTGTAGATATTTCTCATGAGGCAATTGAAGAAAACCGTGCATATGTCTTCATCAACAAAGAATCACAGCGTATAAGAAAAGAATCTTTAAATGCATTGGATGGAAAAGATGTGTTGTTGGTATTTCCGACAAATCATAAGAAGAATTCTACGGTCCGTATTCTGAAAACACCGAAGACAGAAAGCAGTGTGCGTAAAATATTCTTACCGAAGAGTGTTGCTAATATGCTGGTAGACTGGAAAGCTGAGCAAGATGAAATGAAAGAAATTCTTGGTGATGAATATATGGACTATAACCTGGTTATGGCAAGTACCTTTGGGCTTCCTCTCGGAGATGGAGCAATCCGTGGTCCTTTAAAAAAACTGATCGAGGACTATAATCTCCCACCGGTTGTATTTCACAGTTTCCGTCATAGCAGCGTTACTTATAAGCTGAAATTGAATGGTGGAGATATCAAGGCGGTACAGGGTGATTCCGGCCATGCTCAGGTCAATATGGTTACGGATGTGTACTCTCATATTCTGGATGATGACCGAAGGAAAAATGCAGAGCTTTTTGAAGAAGCATTTTATGAGAAGAAGAATCTGGATCCACAGATGCATGTACAGCAGGAAAATAATAATGTACCTGTTGCTGATGAAGTCAATCCAGAACTTCTGGCAAAAGTGTTGGCTAATCCAGAGATGCGGGCGTTGCTCAATTCACTGGCGAAGACGATGAAGTAATGAAAAATAGTGAAAAAATAGTGTAATTTTAGTGGAAAAACGATTCGCAACGATATAAGAAATAAGTATCGGAATAATAATACAAATAAAGTTTCAAATGAATCAATAAATGAATCTTTAAATTCAAATGGTTGGTAGCATACACGAACACAAGGCAGACAGGAATTATTTCTCGAAGCCAATGTAGATGAATTGAAAACACTCTTAGAAGTTGCTTTAATTCAGAGCACGGGAGCATCCAACCGAATTGAAGGTATAAGTTGAAAAATAACTTTGAAGCAACTTCGAAGCTGCTTTGAAAATATCAAAGTAGCCAGTCAAAAACGCATGGACAAACCGTCTCGTATGCGTTATATTATTTATAGAC
>NZ_JAJCKS010000048.1:0-10429 GCF_020558815.1 Blautia sp. 210820-DFI.6.14 | reverse complement strand
TTGAGCAAGAAGCCCCCACTTCAAAATCAGAGATTAAGTGGTGGGAGCATGTCACCGCTGGTCATTGACAAATAGTTGTATTCTGTTTACCATGGACAACAGATACAGAGATTTATCCAGTAGATATTCAAATAAAATGTGGATAAACATTTGAACGGGGAGGCCTGAAAATGAAGATAACAGAGCGATTGAATGTTCTTCGAGAGTTAATGAAAGAAAAAAAGATAGATGCCTATCTGGTGCCAACGGATGATTTTCATGGATCTGAATATGTGGGTGATTACTTTAAATGTAGAAAATATATCACAGGTTTTACAGGATCAGCGGGAACAGCTGTGATCATGCAGGACATGGCTGGGTTGTGGACCGATGGCAGATACTTTATTCAGGCGGCAGATCAGCTTCGTGGCAGTACGATTGAACTGTTCAGATCGGGTGAGCCGGGAGTACCGACGGTACATCAGTTTCTGGCAGAAAAGCTGGAAAAAAGTATGTGTCTGGGCTTTGATGGACGTACAGTCAGTGCAAAAGAAGCAGAAGAATTGGAGAAACTTCTGGAAGAAAAAAATATCACATTTGCTGTAAATGAGGATCTGATCGGAGAAATCTGGAGAGAACGTCCGGCACTTTCCTGTGAGCCGGTTATGGAGCTGGATGTGAAATGGGCGGGCGAATCAAGAAAGGATAAAATTGCAGGGATTCGAGAGCAGATGAAGGCAAAAAAGGCGAATATTTTTATTCTTACTTCACTTGATGATATCGCCTGGTTACTGAACATTCGCGGTAATGATATTCATTGTTGCCCGGTTGTTCTTTCTTATTTGATCATGACGGATACCGAGGTTCGATTATATGCAAACGCAGCTGCTTTTTCGGAAGAAATCTGTACAAATCTGGCAGATGATGGAGTAAAAATCTATCCGTATGAGGATGTCTATTCTTATGTTCAGACAATCTCAGAGGATAAAAAAATCCTGCTTTCCAAAGACAGTGTCAACAGCCGTCTGGTAAGTAATATTCCATGTAATGTGACGATTGTGGATGAGCCAAATCTGACACTTCTTCCGAAGGCAGTCAAAAATCAGACAGAAATGGACAACGAAAGAACTGCACATATCAAAGATGGTGTTGCAGTTACAAAATTCATTCGCTGGATGAAAACAAATGTGGCAAAAGAGAGGATTACAGAACTCGGCGCAGCAGAGAAATTATATCAGTTTCGCAGTGAGCAGGAGCATTTTATTGGAGATAGTTTTGATCCGATCATTGCCTATGGAAAGCATGCGGCAATTGTTCATTACAGTGCAACAGAGGAGACTGATATTCCATTAGAGGCCAGAGGGATGGTACTTGCAGATACTGGCGGACACTATCTGGAAGGTACGACCGATATCACAAGAACGATCGTATTGGGAACGGTCACAGAGAAAGAGAAGAAATATTTTACTGCAGTTCTGCGTGGAAATCTGAATCTCGCAGCTGCGAAATTTAAATACGGATGCACCGGATTAAACCTTGATTACCTTGCCAGAGGTCCGCTTTGGGAACTTGGCGAAGATTATAATCATGGTACCGGACATGGGGTAGGATATCTTCTGAATGTGCATGAAGGGCCTAACAGTTTCCGATGGAAAAATCTTCCGGGAAATCCGGCACCGGTGTTGGAAGAAGGTATGATTACATCCGATGAACCAGGATATTATCTGGAGAATGAATTTGGCATCCGTCATGAAAATCTTGTTTTATGTAAGAAGGCAGAAAAAACTCCTTTCGGGCAGTTTATGTGTTTTGAGTCACTGACTATGGTACCGTTTGACCTGGATGGAGTTGATCCGGAACAGATGTCGGACCGTGAACGAAAACTGCTGAACGAATATCACAAAAAAGTCTATGTTACCATAGCACCATATCTAGATGAGGAAGAAAAAGAATGGCTGAGACAGGCAACCAGAGAGATCTGACAAAGGGTGAAAAAACAAAATATCGACTGGCGAGAGCAATGAAAGAATGCATGAAAACGACGTCCGTAGAGAATATTACAGTCAAACAGATCACAGAGAAATGTGAACTTACCAGACAGACGTTTTACAGGAATTTTCTGGATAAATATGATCTGATCAACTGGTATTTTGATAAGCTGCTGGCAAAGTCTTTTGAGCATATGGGTCAGGGAAAAACCGTCTATGATGCACTGGTTAAAAAATTTACTTATATACAGGAGGAACAGAAATTCTTTTCAGCAGCATTTCGTTATGATGAGCAGAATTCTCTGCGACAGCATGATTTTGAGTTGATTCTGGCTTTTTATGAAAAGCTGATTTGTGAAAAAACTGGCAAATTTCCAGAGGAAAATGTTCTATTTCTTCTGGAAATGTACTGTAACAGTTCTATTTACATGACTGTCAAATGGGTGACAGGGGAGGTGACGTGTACACCGGAAGAGCTTGCGGAAAGACTTGTGGACGGTATGCCGGGGAAACTTGCAGAAGTATTTACAGGTCTTGAAATTCTGAATTGATAAGTGCTAAAATGCTGGAAATAAAGGAAATATGGACTATATATGTTTTCCGGCTAAAAATCATCTGGTGATTTTTACTGAATATAAATATCAAAAATTGGAACAAATCACGAAAGTTACAGAAAACGTTACACATGACGAATTCTGTAACTTTCTTTTTTATTAAAACATTGTTAATATAATAACAACTTGAAAGAAAAAACTGTGAGGAATTGATAAAAAGATACTCACGATTAATGTAGAAAGGGATGTATTTATCATGGCAAACAGAATTAATTTAAATGGAACGTCTTATCACGGAGCAGGAGCAATTGCTGAGATTGCAAATGAAGCAAAAGCTCATGCATTCAAGAAAGCATTTGTATGTTCTGACCCGGATCTGATTAAATTTAATGTAACAAGCAAAGTAACAGATGTTCTTGCAAAAGAAGGTCTGGAATACGAAATTTATTCTGATATCAAAGCAAATCCGACTATCCAGAATGTGCAGAATGGTGTAGCTGCATTCAAGAAATCCGGAGCGGATTATATTATCGCAATCGGTGGTGGTTCATCTATGGATACTGCAAAAGCAATCGGTATCATCATCGCAAATCCAGAGTTTGAAGATGTAAGAAGCCTGGAAGGCACAGCACCGACAAAGAATCCTTGTGTACCGATCATCGCAGTTCCGACAACCGCAGGTACAGCAGCGGAAGTTACAATCAACTACGTTATCACAGATGTTGAAAAGAAACGTAAATTTGTATGTGTTGACCCTCATGATATGCCGATCATCGCAGTTGTTGATCCGGAAATGATGTCTTCCATGCCTAAGGGACTGACTGCCTCAACAGGTATGGATGCCCTGACTCATGCAATCGAAGGTTACACCACAAAAGCCGCATGGGAAATGACAGATATGTTCCATCTGAAAGCAATTGAACTGATTTCCAAATCTCTTCGCGGAGCAGTTGATAACACCAAAGAAGGCCGTGAGGGAATGGCTCTTGGACAGTATATCGCAGGTATGGGATTTTCAAATGTAGGTCTTGGAATTGCACATTCCATGGCGCATACACTGGGTGCTGTTTATGATACACCACATGGTGTTGCTTGCGCTATGATGCTTCCGATCGTTATGGAATACAACCAGGAATGTACTGGTGAAAAATACCGTGAGATCGCACGTGCAATGGGTGTGAAAGATGTAGATTCCATGACACAGGATGAGTACAGAAAAGCAGCAATCGATGCAGTAAGAAAACTTTCTGTTGATGTTGGAATTCCGACAAAACTGGAAGCGATCAAAGAAGAAGATCTTCAGTTCCTGGCAGAATCTGCTCATGCAGATGCATGCGCACCGGGAAATCCGAAGGATGCAAGTGTAGAAGATCTGAAGGATCTGTTTAGAAAGATTATGTAATTTAAAAAAATTTAATCGTATGGGGAATCCTTTGAAAATTTCTCCTGGTGTTTCAGGAAGGGAGATTTTCGTGTGAAGGATTCCTCTTTTTGTCTTTGGGATTCTTGAGTTCTGGCTGTGTAATGGGGGAGGATTGTTCTGTTGTATGCCATACTATGGGTAAACGAAAGATTGGATGACCACAGTAGAAGTAAATATATTCCATGCAGGATACGACACGAACCTCGTACCTATCCATGCTTTTGGCAAAATAAAATATGTAAATTTGCGTCCCTTTTGGCGTTTCTGGCGTCTAATAAGTAGAAGCACATAAATGAAAGCTTTTACACAACATTTCCTGATGACCGGTCAGAGACAGGAGAATGGAGAAATCAATGAACAATGAATTTTTGATACGAAGGGCAAAGAAAGACGACAAAGATGCCTTCTGCAGGCTGATGGATGAGCATTTGCAGTGCATGTATAAGATGGCATCTGCATATCTCAAAAACGATGAAGATGTTGCCGATGCGATCCAGGATACCATTCTTTCCTGCTATGAAAACCTGAGAAGTCTGAAGCAGAACAGATATTTCAAGACCTGGATGCTTCGGATTCTGATCAATAAATGTAAGGATATTCTGAAGCAGAAGAAACAGGTCACCTACATGGACCAGATGCCGGAGACTCCTTTTTACGAGGAAGAATATGCTGCAAAAGAGTGGGCACAGATGCTGGAACCGCTGGATAATAAATATCGTCTGGTGATCCTTCTGTACTATATGGAAGGGTTCAATATCCGGGAGATCAGTGACATCCTGGATATGAAAGAAAGCACTGTGAAATCGCGTCTTCAGAGAGGCAGAAAACAGGTTGCAGAATTGTATGAATATAAGGTCAGGGAGGGACGTGCCTAATGATGAGTCTTAATGATAATGAAAAGGATTTTCAGAAAAAACTTCAGGAAGAAACAGAAATACCGGTGATTGTACATGAGCGCGTGAATCAGGCATATCGTCTGATCGAAAATAACACTGCTGTGCAGAAAAGGGCGCCAAAAGAACCTTATCACTGGATGAAGCTCGGAGGAAGAATTGCAGGGGGAATGGCGGCAGTGCTTGCAGTCGGATTTATATTCTGTGCGGTGAATCCAGTCATGGCCAAAAATCTTCCGGTGGTTGGAGGACTCTTTGAAATGCTGCAGGATAATGTGAGCTTTTTCGGTGATTTTTCGGAGCATGCAACGACGTTGGAAGCCGTTGATACAACTGAGGCAGAAGGAACCGTGGCAGACCCTGAGTCAGACATAGAAGGAAATTCACCGGAAGATACTGAGGCGGGACAGGATATGACAAAAAAAGACACTGCATATACCAAGACGGCAGACAATCTGACGATCACATGCTCAGAAGTATACGCGAACAGTCAGGCGGTCTATATAACTATGCAGTTTAAGAGTGATAATCCATTTCCGAAGACAGAAACTTTGGCTGAAAGTGGAACACCGGTCATTGATCTGGATATGACTGGCGGTGTGGACTTTAATTCAGAAGCTAGTCCGGTGATCGACGGCCAGGTGGAAGGACAGTTTCTGGATGACAACACCTATGCATGCATTTTCCGTTATGATCTTGCTCAGGCGGCAAAAGACTATACGGAATATAATGAGAAATACGATGAAATGACACAGCAGGTACTGGATGAGATGGGAATTACAATGGATGATATGGATGATGAGACAGATGAAGGGTATGCGCTGCTGGAAGAATTTATCAATAAAGTGTCTGAGCGTGGTGGAGCATATCAGAAGTACATTAAAGAAATTGATATTCCAGATACCTTTAACCTGCATCTGGATATTACGAAGGTAAGAGGACTGGAAGCAAACTATCAGTGGTCAGAAGAGGATGAGAAAAAATATGGAACGGATGCTGGCTACTACAAATATGAAGGTGACTGGAGTTTCGATATCCCGGTTACGGTAGATGATTCCCAGACAGAAGTAATGGAACTCAACGATACAAACGATGAAGGTATTGGACTCAAATCTGTAATCCGTACACCATATGAGCTGACCGTAAATGAGCTTTATGAGGATGGCTCTGACAGTGACTGCTTTATGGTTGCACTTGATGCCAACGGAAATAAACTTCCATATAATGATTCAACTGGAAACTGCAATAATTTTACAATCCAGGACAGAGATATTTCCACCGTTGACATCTACATTCTGGATTATACTCAATACATGGATGAGCTGAAGGGACCGGATAATTACAACAATAACGAAAACAAACCGGAAGGTCAGAAATGGAGTGATCTTCTTGACCAGTATGCAAAATATCACAAGACCCTGCATTTTGACTGAATATAGTGTGTCAGATGTAACTGTCAGATAATATTATAGAATGAATGAAATAATAAGATAGTATTTTACTTTTTGGGTGGAAACGGGTATCATATGGGTAACAACGTTTTCACCCAAGGAGGAGATTATCATGAAGATAGGTTTTATCGGTTGTGGAAATATGGCAACAGCCATGTTAAAGGGAATTCTGAAAAGTGGAGAAGTGGCAGCGACAGATATGATCGCTTCTGCAAAATCAGATAAGACACGTAAAAAGATCGAGCAGGAACTTGGCATTCAGAAGGCAGATACTAACGCACAGGTTGTGGATTTTGCGGATGTAGTTTTTCTGGCAGTGAAGCCACAGTTTCTGGAAGGTGTTCTGAATGAAATTAAAGACAGTGTAAAAGAGGAACAGATTTTTATCTCTATTGCACCGGGTAAAACTATTCAGTGGTTTGCAGACAAGCTGGGCGAGAAGACAAAGGTTATCCGTACAATGCCAAATACACCGGCGATGGTCGGAGAAGGCATGACAGCTCTTTGTGTGAATGATCTTGTGACAGAGGAAGAGACAGCACTGGCAGTAAAACTCTGCAATACCTTCGGAAAGACAGAAGTGATCCCGGAGCATCTGATGGACGTAGTGGTAGGTGTTTCCGGAAGTTCCCCGGCATATGTGTTTATGTTCCTTGAGGCAATGGCAGATGCAGCAGTTGCAGATGGAATGCCGAGAGCACAGGCATACAAATTTGCCGCACAGGCTGTACTTGGAAGTGCGAAGCTGATGCTTGAGACCGGCAAACATCCGGGAGAACTCAAAGACATGGTATGCTCTCCGGCAGGAACGACAATTCAGGCAGTGCGTGTTCTGGAAGAAAAAGGTCTGCGCAGTGCAGTGATCGAGGCTCAGACTGCATGTGTGAAAAAAGCAAAAGGAATGTAAAATAAAATTTAAAATGACAGGCAGACACTTATCAATGCACAGAAGCATCCGGATGATACTGATAGGATCGCTGGGCGTGTTTTTTTATAATTATTTTTTGCTTCTTGGAACAGCACATCTCAAAGCACAGACAGCATTTGTGATAAATGAACTCTGGCCAGCACTGATCATCCTTCTTTCCTGCTGGATCCTGAAAGAAAAGATGAATCTGGGAAAAGCAGCTGCTGTTATTTTTTCTTTTCTTGGAATTCTGGTCGTTACAACAGACGGAAATCTGGCGGAATTTTCGCTGGGAGATTCCAGAGGTGTTTTTTATGCACTGATGGCGGCAGTGTGTTATGGCATGTACTGTACTTTAAATAAAAAAGAAATTTATGATAAGAATCTCAGTGTTATGATTTCCTATGCTGCAGGAACAATAACCGCATTTATACTTGTTCTCATACAGAGAAAGCTGACCATACCAACAGGAAGTCAGGCGGCGGGAATGCTCTGGAATGGAATTATATGTAATGCACTTCCATATCTTACATGGGCGTTGGCTCTTGATCTGGGAAATACAGCGGTGATTGCCAATCTGGCATATTTGACTCCGTTTGTGTCGCTGATTCTGACACATTTTGTTCTGGGAGAAAAGATTACCGTGTTTTCTGTTCTGGGTCTGGTACTGATCGTGACAGGCATTATTATACAGATGATAGTAAATAAAAAAATGGAGGCATCAGAGATATGATATATACGGTGACGTTTAATCCTTCTCTGGATTATATAGTAGGCGTTGATGAATTTAAAACAGGAAAAGTAAACAGAACAGCAGAGGAACTTATTTTGCCCGGAGGAAAGGGAATCAATGTGTCAATCGTACTTAAAAACCTGGGAATGGAAAGTATCCCACTTGGTTTTGCCGGTGGATTTACAGGAGAAGAGATTCACAGACTGCTGAAAGAGCGGAAGGTAGAAGAGCAGTTTGTGCGGGTAAAGAAAGGAATCTCAAGAATCAATGTAAAATTGCGTTCTCTGCAGGTGGGAGAGAATGGTGAAAAAACTGTATCAGAGGAATCTGAAATAAATGGTATGGGACCGGAAATCAGTGGAGAAGAACTGGAAATTTTTTATCAGCAGCTGGATGCTCTGCAAAAAGGGGACATCCTTGTTCTTGCCGGAAGTATTCCGACGGTTCTTCCATCTACGATCTACCGTGATATTATGAAACGTTTGCAGAAGCGAGAAGTTATGATCGTTGTGGATGCAACCAAAAATCTGCTGGTAAATGTACTGGAGTATCATCCGTTTCTGATCAAGCCAAATAATTATGAGCTTGGAGAAATTTTTGGTGTTACGTTGAGCACAAAAGAAGACGTTATTCTTTATGCAAAAAAACTGCAGGAAATGGGCGCTGCAAATGTACTGGTCTCTATGGCGGGAGATGGGGCAGTTCTTGTGGCGGAAGATGGATCCACTTACAAAAGTGAAGCACCGGAAGGTAAGGTAAAGAATTCTGTTGGTGCAGGAGATTCCATGGTAGCCGGATTTTTATATGGATATTTGAAGTCTGGTATATATGAAGATGCTTTTTATTATGGAGTCTGTACTGGAAGTGCAAGTGCTTTTTCAGAGAATCTTGCAACACGAGAAGAAGTGGATACACTGTTGAGGAATATAAAAAACAGAGCATAAATTAATTCAAGTCGAACAAAAAAAGAAATCTCCGTGTATGAAAAGGGAAAGAGAGGATTCATGCACGGAGATTCTTTTATCGAAACTCAGAAGTTAATTTAAAGATTAGTTACGGTTCAGACATTGTGACGATATTCATAAGGAAGAACTTTTGTCTGGTTAAAGCTCGGGCAGTCACGCACCCATTCCAGAGATTCTTTGATGATCGCTGTCTGCATTGGAATGTTGTTTGGTCAGCCATTATTTCTACAAATGGCAGTGATTATGTAAATATTTATAAATATTCACTGGATGATGTCAAAACCGGGATAGCCAAATGTAATGATACATATGAGGCCTGCTACCAGACAATTTATTCAGAGGGAAACAGTCTGTATATGGCAGTAGGATATGCAAAAGATGCAGATGACATCAGTGATGTCAGAAAATTTGTAGAGTATATTTCTTATCCGGGAAATCCGTCTCTTACGAGAGAGGCTGAAGAAAATGCAGCAGGAAATTCTGATAAGTCAGAGTCCGGTACTTCCAGCAAGAAGTCCGGAGGAGAGACAAACTCCTCTGATTCTGATACAGAAGAAAACGCTTCTGCAAGTTCATCAGACAGCAGTGATGATTCAGATATCCGTACTACTTCACCGATGACATTAGTTGACAGCGAGGGGAATACAATTGAAATCAATTATATTCTTCACAAAGATTATTCTTATGAATATCGTGGAGATGACGGAATGGAATATACGGATAACGGGGATGAAACCTATACAGACGAAAATGGAAATACCTACGCAGCTCTGAATGATGACACACATCATCTGGGACATACGCTGGAACAGCATGATCTTCAGGATGCAGGCGGCAATACTGTGACGGTTACAGAGACTACAAATGGTGATTATTATTTCCGTGACGACAATGGTACCGGATTTACGGACAACGGAGACGGAACATGGAGCGATGAGAATGGCAGTAATTATACTGAAATGAATTGATAGTAGAAAATATATCAGGAGGGTGGAAAAAGAGTGAAAAAAACATATCAGAGATTACCTGAATCAGAATTGGATATCATGCTTGTTCTTTGGAACGGAACTCCTCCGATGACCAGGCCGGAAATTGAAAAAGTAATCAATACAAAGAAAAAACTTGCATCGACAACAATCCTTTCACTGCTGACAAGACTGGAGAGTAAAAATTTTGTGGAAGTGACGAAACAGGGAAAATTAAACCTGTATACTCCATTGGTTTCGCAGTCGGATTATCAGGCACATGAGAGTCAGAGTGTTCTTGAAAAATTGTATGGAAATTCATTAAAAAAATTTGTCACATCACTTTATCAGGGGAAAAAAATCAGTTCTGAAGAAATTCATGAACTCAGCGATTTTCTCAAGGAGCTGGAGGACAGGGAGGAATAGCGAATTATGGAAGTTTTTGTTCTGCATATTCTGAAATTGAATATTATTGCAGCAGTTATAATTTTACTGGTCAAACTGCTTGCGATTCTGTTTAACATAACATAGCAAGAATTCTCCTTCCTCTATAGGTGGGAGATGAATTGTA
>NZ_JAJCKS010000047.1:0-10741 GCF_020558815.1 Blautia sp. 210820-DFI.6.14 | reverse complement strand
CTTCCACCCGTAATGATTGCAACTTTATCTTTTAATCTCATTTAGACTACCTCCTCACTTAGTTTCTAGCTACATTATAAGCAAAAGGTAGATTATTTTCTGTGATATCATCACAAAATATCGCAATAAAAAACCCTGTTGCTCACGCACCAGGGTTTTGGTTTATCCATCCGTATTTAACAAAAGATTAGGCTTCTATTCAACTTCTGAAAACTCATCTTTTCCAACATTACATAATGGGCATTCAAAATCTTCCGGAACATCTTCCCATTTTGTTCCTGGTGCAATACCACCTTCTGGATAGCCCTTCTCCTCATCGTATTCCCATCCGCAAACATCACATACGTATTTCATTCGTTGTTCCTCCTTGTAAATATATTAATACACAGCCTATATTACTGTTATATTTGTGTTGTTCTGTAACCTTAATATGTATAAATGCTTTTAGCATTTCCATAATCCATGCAGGTTACAATATGCATATACTTCTTCTACCTGTTCACCATCGCAAAGACAAAAATCTGCTACCGGCTCCTGCCCTGGATTTAACTGTTTTCTGTATATTCCCTGGTTTGTATTTAATGTAATCCACTCAATGAAATGCTCTTCAATCATTGGATGTTTTGTCTCTCCGACCACGACATGAACATGACTACCTTCTATCGTATATACAGGTACATGCTTCTCGACAGCAGCATCTGTCACTCCGGCTTTTAATTCCTGCATAGGTTCTCCGCAACAAATTACAGGTACACCCTTATCCTTTACCTTTTCAACAATGTTTCCACAATGCTTACAAATATAATACCTTACTTCCATGTGTAAAATTTATAATTCAATTGTCTCCATAATCTTTTTCAATGAATCTGCAGATTCCTTAAGCTTTAACGCTTCCTCGCCACTTAAATTAATAGGTATATCAGACTCAATACCATCTGCACCTACAATAGCTGGCATACTTAACGATACTTCGTCAATATCATATACTCCATGAATCATGTGTGATACAGGAAGTATTGATTTTTCATCTCTCATAATCGCTTCACAGATTCTTTTTACAGACATTGCAATTCCATAATATGTAGCGTGCTTTTTGTTTATAATCTCATAAGCACTGTTCTTGACTGCTGTAGCTATTTCTGCCGTGTTTTCCTTGTGCTTGTAATGTCCACGCATTTCACACATTTCACTTAATGGAACACCAGATACATTGGCTGATGACCATGCTACAACTTCGCTGTCTCCATGCTCACCTACTATAAATGCATGAACACTCCTGCTGTCCACAGATAAATGCTCACCAAGCTTATATCTTAATCTGGCACTATCTAACACAGTACCCGATCCAATAACCCTGTTTTCTGGAAGTCCTGATAACTTTATGGCTACCTGAGTCAGGATATCTACCGGATTCGAAACTACAAGCATGATACCTTCAAAATTTCTCTTTGCTATTTCAGGAATGATTGACTTAAATATTGCTACATTTTTATTTACGAGATCAAGCCTTGTCTCTCCCGGTTTCTGTCCCGCTCCGGCAGATATGACAACAATTGCAGCATCAGCCACATCATCATAATCTCCGGCATATATTTTCATCGGACTAGCAAATGGAATACCATGACTGATATCCATCGCTTCTCCTTCTGCCTTGTTCTTATCTGCATCGATAAGGACAATCTCTGTAAACAAGCCACTCTGCATCAGAGCAAATACCGATGCAGAACCAACAAAGCCACAGCCTATCATTACTGCTTTTTTTGAATTAATCACTTTCTTCATAATAATCTCATCTCCTTAATAATTCTCTTCATGTACTTCAAAATAGCTCTGTGGATGATTACATACCGGACATACTTCAGGAGCCTTAGTTCCTACCACAATATGTCCGCAGTTACGGCATTCCCATACCTTAACTTCGCTCTTTTCAAATACCTGTGAAGTTTCAATATTCTTAAGAAGTACACGATATCTTTCCTCATGGTGCTTCTCAATCTCACCTACTGCCCTGAATTTTGCTGCAAGCTCAGGGAATCCTTCTTCCTCAGCTGTTTTAGCAAAGCCATCATACATATCTGTCCACTCATAATTTTCGCCTTCTGCCGCTGCCACCAGGTTTTCCTTTGTATCACCAATTCCTGCTAATTCCTTGAACCACATCTTTGCATGTTCTTTCTCATTATCTGCAGTCTTTAGAAACAATGCTGACATCTGCTCGTAACCTTCCTTTTTCGCTACAGAAGCAAAATAGGTATACTTATTTCTTGCCTGTGATTCCCCTGCAAATGCCTCCTGTAAATTCTTCTCTGTCTGTGTTCCTGCATATTTGTTTGCTGCCATCTCTTTTATCTCCGTTTTCTTTACTACTTTTTCAAAATCTGATGCCGGGTGCTTGCACAAAGGACATATAAAGTCATCTGGTAATTCCTCGCCTACATATTCATATCCGCAAATTCTGCAACGCCATATTGTCTGACTGTCCTCTGTTTTTCCAACCTCCTGTGGCTTAGGCTTAATATTATTCTGATAATAATCATATGTTACCGAAGGAACATTGCTTAAAACTTCCATATCGGTTATCTCACCGATAAACATCGTATGTGAACCCAAATCCTCTGTTTTAGTAACTGTCACAGAAATGTATGCATTTGTACCTTCTGTAATATAATAAATACCATTTGTGCCCCTGGCACACTGCTCAAATGCTTCAAACTTATTGGTATCTCTTCCTGATTGGAAGCCAAAATGTTTGAACAATTCAAATTGTGCCTTCTGACTTAAGACTGATACAGTAAATTTTCCGGTTCTTTGAATCATATCATGCGTATAATTTGCCTTATTTACACAGATACTTAACTGGTTTGGTTCCGAAGCTGCCTGAATGGCTGTATTAATGATGCATCCGTTATCTTTTTCTGCTTCTTTAGCGGTCAATATAAACAGTCCATAACTCAACTTATACATTGCTTTCCTATCCATGCTGTTCCTCCTTTACCTTCTCCCTGCATTTCGGGCAAATACCTTTAAATGAAATATCATAATCCACAAATTCAATTCCATGAGTGTTATGAATTCTTTCCAGCAAATCCAGTATTTGATCCATATCCACATCAAAAATTTCACCGCACTTTATACATCTTACATGGTAATGATTTTTCAATGTAAAATCAAATCGGTTCGGTCCATCCGGAACTTCAACCTTTCTTAATGCACCTTCCTCTACCAATATATCAAGATTTCTATATACAGTTCCTTTTCCAATTGTTGGATATGCTTCTTTTATAAATTCATACACTTCATTTGCCGTAACGTGTCTTCTCATTTCGTATACGGTATTTCTTACAAGATCTTTTTGAATGGTATTTCTCCTACTTGTCATTCATCCTCCTTATTAGGATTAGTTCTTAATAAGGATTATATACCACTATTATCCTGTTGTCAATAAAAATAGTAATAATTCTCATTATTATAAAAGTCGCCAAACTGAGCATCTTTTACCTGAATAACTATTTTATTTTGCATTCAAATACATATTCTGAATCTGAAGATAAATCAGCCCTAAAAAAAGAGCTTCAGGATCTGGGCGTTACCAAAATCTCTAGCTCTAAAAAAGGGAGTATCCCAAAGAACACTGACTGCAAAATCAGTGTCCTTCTTTCTTCCTTTACATATATTTCATAATAGTCGGCAATAATACATTCATATCTATTGGTTTTGCAACATGATCATTCATGCCACTTGCCAAAGCTATCTTCTTATCTTCTTCAAACGCATTTGCTGTCATTGCAACAATTGGAATCTGCGATTTGTTACCGTCTTTCAGTTCTCGAATTCTCCTGGATGCTTCATATCCGTTCATAATCGGCATCTGAATATCCATCAGAATCAGACTGTAGTAATTTTGCTTTGCTTTGTTAAACATATCAATACATGCAACGCCGTTCTCCGCTCTTTCTATCATGATTCCCTCTTCCGTCAAAAGTTCTGTTGCAATTTCTGCGTTCAAGTCATTATCTTCTACCAGAAGAACCCTTTTTCCTTCCAGTTTTTTGATATTCAACTGACCGTCTGCATGTTTCGGATTCCTTTCTTCCTCATTTGCTATTTTTAATGGAAGCGTGATTGTAAAAGTAGAACCTGCTCCCGGTTTGCTCTGAACTGTGATCTTGCCATTCATTAAATCCACCAGTTTCTTCACGATTCCCATTCCAAGTCCGCTACCTTCTATTCCGCTGTCTGACGAAGATCGTTCCTGTGAAAATGATTCAAAAATATGTTTTTGGAATTCTTCTGACATTCCGATTCCGTTGTCTGCTATGATAAGCTCTAATACACTCCAACCTTCTTTTTCGCCGGGATATTGGTTCAATGTACAGCTTATGTTACCGCCTTCACCCGTGTATTTCACAGCATTACTCAAAATGTTAATCGTAATTTCAGATGATCTTGCATCATCCATATACAGGTATGGATATCGAATGTTCTTATTGACTTTCAGTGTTTGATGTTTTTCTTCTATCGGTTTCCTAAACATATCAATACATAAATCAAAGTTTTTAGAAACATCTGTTATTGTTTCATCCAGCGTTGCTTGGTTGTTTTCGATTCGTGCTAATTCAAGAATGTTATCAATCAAATGCAGCATTTTCTTTCCGCACAATAATATTTTTTCAAAGTAATCCTCTAATATAGTTGGCTCCTTTAAATGTTTCTCTCCCAATTCTGCATATCCAATGATTGCATTCATAGGGGTACGAATATCATGAGACATATTAAACAGAAATGTTGATTTTGCTTTATTAGCTGAATCGGCCAGTCTTGCAGCTTCCTGCAACAGTTTTTGCTGTTTCTGCTCATTTTCTTTTTGCTTCTTATATACAGAATATCCACAGGTACATAATATTAACAAAATACACGCTGTAATGCATCCCAGTACAATACTTAACTTATTCGTCTTCTCAACCATTCCATACGCTTTCTGCATATCCATTTCTATGCAGAAAGCACCTATCACTTCATTAGATTCATCATCCGCTGTCACAGGATAACAGGCTGTAAAAATAGGTCCCCATGTTGTATCAACAATATCCTGAGAATATACTGTTTTTCCAGAAAGTGCTTTTTCTATATAAGGAACCATCTCCTTTTCAATCGGATCTCCTGGATGTCTGACGTCACCAGCCGATGGATCCAGTCCGTCTACAACGTAAATCAATCTACCGTCTTCATTTCTGTTTGCTGTGTAAATATATCTCGTAGAATTCAGCGTTCTGATTTCATTCATATATGTCGACATATTCTTGAATAGTTCTGTATTCTCATCAGCTTTACTTTTTATTTCATTAAAATCTTTTCGTCCCAGTCTGTCATTTACCAGCTTATGAACCGCATCTGCACTGGAAATATCTCGTTCAATTTCTGTTTTCAGAGCAGTTTTGGTATATGCTTGTTGTAAAATAAAAGTATATGCAACAACAACCAAAATCACCATTGCCAGAAGGAATACCAACCGTCCCTCAAAAATTTTCCAATGATTTACCGGATTTTGATCTTTTCTTTTTTGTTTTATATAGTTATTTTTCATCATCGTATTTCACATGCCTTTTACCTAATTTTAATTTAATACAAAACGCCTCAACTCTTCACGTATTTTGCAAACATGGGTTACATTTCCAGACTCATCCCTTTTTTTACAGTAAAAAGCATCCTGTGCCAATTGCCATCACATATACGGTATTCTGTGGAAATGCATTCTTCCGCCTTCAATCAATTCATGCTGGTTCGGATTCATTTTTTTACATTGGTCCCGCCATTTATATGGAGAATTTCAAAGGAACTGGTATTTAATTCAACATAATAGACAGCCGTAAAATCTGCACATATCTTATCCAAAAGCCGTCTTTCCGTCCTCTGTTCTTCCAACGTACTTTTCAGTTTTCTGTTCCTCATATGTACCATTACAGTCAGGATAAGAAGCAGAACGATCAGCACAGTTATAAAAACCAAAACAGTCACAGACTGCGGTTGCCTCATAATCATTTATGACAGGCATTTTGCTTTCTCAACTCTTCGCTTATGGTCTGCTTAATTTTTTCCGCATCCAGCGGCTTTGCAAGATGTGCGTTCATTCCTGCTTCCATACACTTTTCTGCATCTTCCCTAAATGCATTTGCAGTCATAGCAATGATAGGGATTGTTTTTGCATCCTGCCGTTCCAGGGATCTTATTGTTTTTGTGGCAGTAAGCCCATCCATCACCGGCATCATGACATCCATTAAAATAACATCGTATGTTCCTAATTCGCAGGCTTCAAAGTGCTGAACAGCTTCTAACCCATTTTTCACTGTTTCTACTTTAGCCCCATTTTCCGTCAGCATAAATTCTGCTATTTCCGCATTCAGCTCATTATCTTCAACCAATAATATCCGGACACCTGATATATCTGCATCAAAATCTTCTTTTTCTTCCGGCCGTGCATTCGTATCAATTTTAAATGGAAGTATTACAGTAAAACAGCTCCCTTCACCAAGCTTGCTTTCAACTGTTATGGTTCCGCCCATCTTTTCTACAAGTTGTTTCACAATAGGCATTCCCAGACCTGTCCCATTATAATCAGAACGTGGGGAATTATCTGCCTGTACAAATGGAGTAAACAATTCATTTTTTATAAATTCTTCTGACATTCCAATTCCATTATCTTTTATTTTAAATTCACATGTCATGTGATCTTCTGATCTTTCAATCGTTCTCATACTCATGTAAATAAAACCATTCACCTTATTGTACTTCATACTGTTTGTAAACAGATTCATCAATATTTTTTTCAGATGAACTGCATTGCTCCAAACATATATACCACTGTAATCATCATGTTCTCCTATAACATGAAGTCCTTTTTCTTCTGCCTGAAAAGATAGTGACTCCGTGATTTCCTGACATACCTGATCCAGATTGATGGATTCATCACTAAAAACCACGGTATCCGATTCTAACTTTGCCATATCCAAAACATCATTTACCAATGATAATAGCAGTTTCGAAGACTCATTTATTTTATTCAGGCAATCTTTTGCCCGCTCACCATCATTTCCGCTTTTTTCAAGAATTGTAAGCATGCCCATAATGCCATTGATCGGTGTCCTGATGTCATGAGACATGTTATTTAAAAAGGAAGTCTTAGCCTTATTGGCACTCTGTGCTTCTACAAGTGCATTTTGTAATTCCTGCTGTTTTTCTTCAAGCTCCTGATTCAGCTTCAATGCTTGCTCAGCAGACTTCTTGGATTTTTCTTCCGCACGTTTTGATTTTTTCAAAGAATCAAGAATTATACACAGAACAACGAAAAAAGAAATTCCAGCGATAAGTGAAACTGTCAGTAAATTGTCCTGAATAAAATCCTTCGCTGTAACTTTTCGTGAGGAAGCATTATACGAAACTACTGCACCTGAAAATTGAGTTGTAGGCATAGATGTCAGTGTTTTATTCAGAATGGACAAAAGAACCGGCTCTCCCTGCTGAATAGCAAATGGAACATCAGCTTCTTTTGTCAGGAAAACACTATGAAGCTTATTATTTTTCAAATAGTCCGAAACAGTACCTGAATTGCTTACAATACAATCCGTCTCCCCTTTCTGCATTGCTTTTACTGCTGCATCTGATGTTTCATATTCCACAACCTTCCATTGCGGATAATTGTATGAAAGATATGCTTTCAATGCAAAATCATCTTTTTCAACGGCAACTATATTCTCTTTGTTTTCATCAAAAGAATCCTTTGCCGTAATTGCTGCCATATTGAGAGTCAATAGCGTATCCGACAAAGCAAATCCATTTGTTTCTGCAAAGTATGGATTCTGGTTTGCATGAAAAATCAGGTCTATTTTTCCATCCTGCAATGCCTGAAGCAGTTCACTTCTTGTCTCATATCCATTTAATTCAAATTCCAGAGTCTGACCTTGCAGACAATTTTCTGCAAGATCCACATAATCTGTAATAACACCTGTCAGTTTACCTGTTGATGGATCTACACTGCTGATACCTCCATCCTGATTCAGATACCCTATCCGGATTGCACCATGCTGCCCGATCCACTCACTTTCTTCTTTTGAAAGAAACGAGCTGCTCTGTGCAGAAAGATAACGCCTGTAGAGATCATCTGTGTAAAATGGGTTGTCATCCTTGATTCTGCGCATAGCACTATCCAGTGCTTCTTTGATATCCGGACGTTCTGGATTTATAGCGAAATAGATTTCTGTCTCTCCAATACTTGTAAGCGGTGAAATATCCGATTCTTCCCAACGGGATTCTTCTACCGAAACGAAGCAGTCAATTTCATGTTTCGACAGTTTGTCCTTAATTTCTGTGGTTGTAGAAACATTGATATGCTTCGTATGCAGACCATATTTTGATTCCCATTCATTAAGCACATCCTCCACTATATTATCTTTAGACACACCAATATTTTTTCCCTCAAAAGAATCCAAATTTCCTGCTGTAAGATCCATATTGGATGCATCCGTATAGATGTAGTATTTCTCTTCCCCCATAGGCATATCGGAAAAAAGCATATTTTCAGCACGTTCGTCTGTATAGGAAATGTCACCAAGAATATCAATCTCTCCATTTTCCAACTGTGTAAAGCAGTTTTTCCAATCACTTGTTATGTATTTATATGTCCATCCTGCATAACCTGCAATATCTTGAAGATACTCATAACCATAGCCGCTTCTTTCTCCCTTTTCATTGACTACATTATAAGTTTCCTCAAAAGATCCTACCCGGATAACATTGTCAGAGTTTTCTTTGGCAAATGTAGGAACGGATAAAACAATAAAACATATAATTGTGCAAAATATAAAGTAACAAAATTTGAAATTTCTTATATTCTGTACTAATTTGTACTTCTTCATCTTTCTCCCACCCTCCAGGCTACAGTCGCTTGCTTGCTTGCTTGCTTGCTTGCTTGCTTGCTTGCTTGCTTCCAGATTTTAATTTTACATTCATTAATGTTCAATACCCCACAACATTTTTATAGATATCTTTGCGACAGCTTCTGCTGTACTTTTACTATAATTAAACTCTACAGCCAACTTCCTTTATCCCCTCATTTTTTATGATGTTCCAAGCACTTGATCCAAGACAGAAAGTCGTGTCGCATCACTTAATGATATATTTTGTTCCTCTGCCTTTTCCTTCAACTGCAATCACACCCTTTTTCTCCATAGCTTTCAGTAATTGTGTTGTTTTTGATTTGCCAAATGGGACATATGGTGCAATTTCACTTATTGGTTTCAGCATCGTCTTACTTAAAAATTTGTAAATCACTTTTTCGTCTTCGGTTAAATTGACATTCGTTTCAAATATCGGTAGTACAATTTTTATAGCATTTTCTGACACTTCAAATTCTGGTTTTATCAAACTCTCTGCATACAGTTGTTTGATTCGTGTAATTCCTGTCCCAAATATCTCTACTAATCCCAGTCTGTAAAATACATTTGCAAGATTTCTATTTCTTAAAATAGATAGTTTACCTGATAAATATTCTTCTGCCGTTATTCCCGCCGGCAATCCACCAGGAGACACTACTTCTATTTTATCATCAAACATAGAAACTCTGATGTGTGAATTAATATCCCATACCCTATGAATCAAAGCATTTGCAATTGCTTCTCTGAAAGCTGCTTCCGGTATTTTCTCTACCATCTTTCTGTCAGCCCCCTGTATTACTTCATATTGGTAATAATCTCTAAATACAGCAAGTGCTTTTTCATATATTTCTAAAACCGATATATGTTCAAACGTTACTCTTTTTTGAATAATACTGATATTCTCACCGAACTTAACAATATCAATTCCTGAAAAATGATTTTTATCTGCCAAAAGTCCCGCTGCATTATTATAACCATTTATATTGTCATACAGGTTCAATGTCTTTAAAGTATCTTGATTGAAAGTTTCAATGTAAATATTTTCTTTCAGTTTATACTGTAAAATTTTAAAAGATAGCTCCTGATCTTTACAAGGTAATTCTTCGAAGCTAATATTTTTTCCATCTAATACAAGCCTTGAAAATTCCAATGTATCTACCTCTATCGTTGCTGTATCATTTCGTTTGTATGCTTTTGATTTATATAAATACGGTTTTTGAAGACCACTTTTTACAGTAAGTTTTATCGTCTGGTCATTATTCTGTATTTCAAGTGTATAGTTTGGTTGAGGTGATATACTGTCATTGATTTTATTTTCGATATCCAGACAGGCCTGTTTTACATCTAGCAATCCTTTCACATTTCCATTATCATCAACCCCAAAAAGAATTGTTCCACCATTGTAATTCGAAAAGGCACTAACTGTTTTCAAAAAAGTATTCGTAATCGTTTCCTTGAATTCTAATATTCTTGTTTCACGCATAGTAATCGTTCCCTTTCCAACCATAATGATTATATTATATGCAAAAATGCGCAAAAAATCAATCGTATTTTTTTACGATTGATTTTTTAATTGATTTTAAGTGTAGTATTATTTTTTGACCAACTGAATTATGACAACTTTTTTAATTATTCCGATTCGGTCTTCCAAAGGTGTAAATAAGGTGTAAATTATTTGTTTCTATCTAGAAAATCCTACAAAATCTAGTCTTTCTCGCCATACTGTGACATGCTCCCACCACTTAAATCTCTGATTTTAAAGTGGGGGCTTCTTGCTCAATGGCTCTACTGAGCCAAGTATCTACAAGCTATCC
>NZ_JAJCKS010000046.1:0-11105 GCF_020558815.1 Blautia sp. 210820-DFI.6.14 | reverse complement strand
TTGTAATTGACGGTGAAGGTTCAAAGGTTATTTGCAAAGACTAATTTGAAAATTCCAGTTTGCATATTTCTAAAAAAGATGTATGATATAAAAAAAGCTCAGGAGGTTCAAATGAAATCACATAAATACTGGTCTATCGGTACGCTGGTTTCCATGATCGGAACTTGCTACACTGGCTACAAGGATATGAAATCAGCTCATAAATATTTTGCGTTCAGTTCACTGGTCTGTATGGCTATGGCCATTTACTCAGGTCATAAAATGATTCCTGGCAAATCCAGAAAAAAGAAAGAAACTGCAGCTGAAGAATCTGCGGAATAATAAGGGGAATAGGGGAGTATTCCATTATATATGAGCCTGGTGGAAAGGGGAAATTCCATCAGGCTCTTTCAGATATATTCTTCTGTTTCTGGAAAAGATAGCTTATATCGTTTGTTTGCAGACTGCGGCACTACGATTTCCCAAAAATAATATCCCAGATACCGGAGAGCTACTTTTTTCTTCCCGTAAAAACTTGCCCGGCTCATCCCCAGTTCAAGCATAATTTCCATATCTGTCATTTTTCTGTGTCTGCAGAAGCAGCCATAAAGCACATCATAATATTCTGTTCCAAAATTCGGTGTAAAATATTTTACCAGTGTCATTGCCCGGTTGACCATATCACAAAGTCCATAGATTAGAATGATATTGTTTACTTCTTTTTTCAGTTTTCCTAAATTCATGCGGTAATCATAGGCATCCATATACTGAAGGGCATAGGCCATATTCTCATTGATCTTTTCCTGACACTCCTGCTCTAATTCATCCAGAACCATCTGATTTTCCAAAATCAAATCCTGATAATTGTTCATCAGTGCTTTCATCTTTTCATAGTACAGATCCATTCTCTCTTCTGTATGTCGTGCTGCATTTAAGGTTACTTCTTTAAACGATCTGATCGCATAATCTCTCTCTGTCATTATCAAAATCTCCTTTTCGTATTGAATCGTCTTTCTCTGACGTTCTACACTCCCATCCCTGTGATTTTGACGGAAGCTCAATAAGAATTATTCTTGAGCAGAGCCACATCTGCATGGACAATATAGTGGGTATATTGTTTCATGCACATAGATGTAATGCCCTTATATGTCAACCTGAAAAGAGCAAAAGGGAAAGGTCAGCTCTTCTGCAGATCCTGTTTTCTTTCTTAAATCTTTACGCACTCTTGCGCTCCATAAACCACTTATCAAATTCATAATATAAATGGCATTCCTTACCATCTACCAATACCGTATACATGATTCCAGTACCACCTGCCTTACGACTCGCACATCGTTCTTTTGATTTTACTTTATCAATGATGTACTTCGTTCCATCTTCCCAGATAAATTCTACGGGCATCATAACACCATCAGTACTAAATTTTACGGTTACTTCAACATATACTTTATAATTTTCCAAAGAACTTACCTCCCATTAAAATATCCTACTGGATGTACCGTGTGGGATTTCTGTGCATCCAAACTTGATAAGACTTTATCCTGATACATAAATGCTCTCTGGACACTGTGATAACCAAACCGTCGTCTGATTTCATCTACTGTTTATATCTATCTTCTCCTAAATATTTTTCTAGTCATTGCAATATAAAATTGCTTATACAGTCTCTTCCTTAAGAGTCCTGGTATTCTGGATAATATACAGAGCGACCGATATGACCATCATTGTAGCGCACAAACCAATCAACAGATCTGATACCATCGGTGTAATGTGGAACCATATAATATGCACCGCTGCAGTTCCATATAATAAAAAGGTTACTATCTTTCCATGCCAGTCTGCACCATGTACTTTTCCTGTCTTTCGTATCACAAGACATCCACTGACTACCATATACAGCTCCTTACCTGCCATTATTACGATTAAAAGAAGCACATGCGGAAAACGAGTAAACAGACAGATTAACATCGCTGCCTGTGTCAGCTTATCAGCCACCGGATCAAGTATTTTTCCTAAATTACTAATCCTATGGAATCTTCTTGCGATATATCCATCAGCAAGATCCGTAAGACCAGACAGCAATAAGATTTCACCAGCTAACAGAGGATTTTTCTTTACACAATAACTCCATATAATTACCGGAATCAGACAAAGCCGAAAAAAAGAAAGAAGATTAGGAACCGTAATAATTCTATTCAAATTTTCTTCCTGATTCACTTCACTCTGCATGTACGGTCATCTCACTTTCCTTTTTTTTAGACATAAACCAATAAAATATAACACAAAATGCTAAAGCAAACACAACACCAAAAACATTTTGAATCACTCTAAGACTAACCGCTCCTTGTAGTCCATAAGTCTCTGCAGCAATGGCTAAAGCACCAAATGTGTTAAATACTGCCTGCCAGCCATATTGTGCTGAAAATCCTACACCGATTCCACCAAGAATTCCTATATATGCATAGATTGACGAAGGAAGCAGAAAATATAATACTGTAAAACATATAACACCTGCAATATTTCCGACAATCCTTTTACGGACTCTGTAGTGCATATCTTCCATAAACGGCAAAATCGCGGACATGGCCGCAATACCAGCCCACATTGCACGTGGCATATTACAAAGTTCTGCAATGCAAAGGACAATCGGTACGCATAAAATCTGACATATCTGCCATTTTGTTCTGGAAGAAGTGATATCAAATTCTTGTATCAGATCTTTCAGATTTCTTTTATAAGTTCTGTTTTTATGATTTCGATAAAATACGAAGCAGGTAAGTGCTGCACCTAAAGCCATTCCGACTAATCGCATCTGATAGCTTTTTCCCGTAACATCATAACCATATAGCAGCAGATACCCAAGAACCAATGTAGATTGATTAAACATGAATGGATTATGGCATCCGAACAGAATCAACACAGCCAGTGCCGCAATATTTAATAGCATTCCCAATACCGGTGAAAACTGATTTGCCAAATGCGGACATACAGTCATAATTACAAAGAACAAAGCCAAAAGCATCGTAGATTGTCCGGTGTGGATCCCCAGATCCGCATTTCTAAACACCATGAGACATAATAAGACTACTACACCTACAATGCTGTTCTCATTTCCAAATAGGATGCTGAAAATACTAACAAAGAAAAAACAAAATGCCAATGTAACAGCTATCTTCACCAGATATACCCACATATGATATAATTTTTCTTTTAGTGTTTCACTCTTTTTCAACAGGTTTTTAGAACCTGCCTGATTTAACTGCAGCTCCTGATAAAATGTCATATAAATCCTCCCATCTTCTAATTTATCTTAAAACTATATAATCTCATCTTTCTGCTTTGGCAGCTCTATAACAAATCTGCATCCACCATATTCACGGTTTTCTGCTTTGATTGTTCCTCCGGCACTATCTACAATCCGTTTTACAAGTGCAAGACCTAGGCCATTTCCTTCTGCTTTATGAGATCCATCTACCTGATAGAACTTGTCAAATATTCTGGATTTTACATCATCCTCTATTCCTGGTCCTTCATCTTCCAGAATGAACTTAACAGAATCCTGTTCTTGTTTCAGAAACATCGTAATTGTCCCCTTTGAAGGGCTGAACTTAATCGCATTATCCAAAAGATTTATCCAGATATGCATAAAAAGTCCTTCATTCCCAGTATATTTAACTTCCTCCAATTCTACCTGAAAACCAATTTCTTTTTCTGTCCATTTTGTTTCCAATGAAAGAAATGCCTGGCGGATCTGTTCATCCAGACGATATTCTGTTTTTTTCATTGGTATATTCTGATTCTCTAACTTGGATAACAGCAAAATATTACCAACCAATCCGGAAAGTCTTTGGGTGTTAAATAAGATTTTTTCTACATATTCCTCTTGATCCGGAGACAGTTCTTCTCCCTGAAGCAGCATTGTATATCCTTCAATGGCATTAATCGGGGTCTTAAACTCATGAGAAACATTAGATACAAAATCCATCTGCAGCACCTCTGTTGCACGAAGTTCTTTTGTCATAACGTTAAAACTTTGATAAGATTCTCCAACTTCTGCTATACGGCTGTTCGTTTCCAAATGCTGTTCAAAATCTCCCTGAGAAACTTCCTTCATTGCTTTACTAAGTCTGGTAATTGGTTCCAGTAACTTTGCATTGATAAAGGAAGTGATCAGCCCTGCAATCAATGTATTGAAAATCAAAAGCCAGCCAAGCACAGGTATGCTGCCCGGCAGATTAAAAAAATGATTCAAAAAAGCAAATAATAAAGCAGATATGACTGTTGAAAATACAAGTGCCAGCCAGATTGCACCAGTCAGACAGGATCGGATCCGCAATCCTTTTTTTTTCTTTTGTTCCATTATTTTTTCACCACCTTGTATCCAATTCCACGCATTGTTACGATTTCAAAATCCGGGTTATCTTTAAAACGCTCTCTGAGTCTTCCTATATGTACCTCTATTGTATGTGGGTCTGCCTCCGTCTCGTATCCCCATACTTCATCCATCAACTGTTGTTTTGTAAATGTTCTGCCTGGCGAAGCTGCAAGCTTATATAAAAGCAGGAATTGTTTTTTAGGTAAAACAAGACTTTCCTTATCAGTTGTAACCGTCATTGCATCATAATCAAACTCTGTTGAACCGATCACAATTTTGTGTTCATTCAATATCTGTGCACGGCGAAGCAGTGCTCCGACTCTTAAAACCATTTCATTCACATTTACCGGTTTTACCATATAATCATCGCTTCCCGAAAAAAATCCCTGACGCATATCATCAAAGGAACCTTTCGCAGTGATCATAAGCACTGGTATCTGATATCCTGCTGAACGAAGTTCTGACACCAGTTCATAGCCATCCATAACCGGCATCATAATATCAGAAATGATCAGATCAATATATTCCTTATCCAATACTTCTAATGCCTCTGCTCCATCCGATGCACTTTTGACTTGATATCCATTCTTCTCAAGCACTTTTTGGAATAGCTGGCTTAATTCTTTATCATCTTCTACAATCAATATTTGAAACACGTTTTCCTTCCTCCTTATTAAAACAGATACCTTGCCCATCCAAGCAGATGCTGTACCAAAAATATTTTTCTCTGACGTTTCTTTGTTAATTCGATTGGCTCTACATGATATGGATCATTATAAGTTCCGCCTTCTAATATCTGGCGGGACACTTTTTCATATTCCATCATGCCCTCTTCCAACTGTTTATTAATATCTTTACTGCGAATTACAAGCATCAGTTCCGTATCCAGATATGCACTTCTCATGTCCATATTAAAGGAACCGATTACAGACAGATCATCGTCAATCAGAATACTTTTTCCGTGGTATGAATAACCGCCTTCATATTCCCAGATATTAATTCCTGTACTTAAGATTCTATTTCTGTTTTTCGCATAATCGGCAGCCCCAAATGGATTCCCATTATTCGCAACTGAATTTGTCATGATAGAAAAATCTGAAACGTTCTCTGCAATCTCCTCCCATGTATTATACATCATATCATTACAGATAATATATGGCGTGTGGATCTTCACACGATTTTTTGCATTTTTCATCAATTCTCCCAACTGATACCACACTACTGGTTCTTTGGAACCTGTGTGAATAGGATTTGACACTAATGCAATCTTTTCTGTCTCAAAAGTTTCGTCCGTGTAATCGGTATCGCAGATTCTTTCCTTATTCTCTTCAAAATATTTCTGATAGCCGTTCTGCAGCTCTAAAACTGCGTTCTTTACAGATTTTCTATTTGCCAGTTTTTTATTGTCATGAAAATAACCACTGTCTTCTTGTTCCCATATCGTTTCAAAATACTCTAACAACTGGTTAACTGAATTTTCTTTCTCAGGTTCATCGCAAACCACTAACACGTCTCTGTCATAGTTCTTATGTCCCGGAAAATCACCCAGGAAATAATTGTATGTATTTCTTCCCCCAAGAATATATCTCTTTCCATCTGCAATCAAATATTTATCATGCATTCTACCCATCATCTTCCATGGTTTCAACGGATTGGCCTTATTATATAGTTTAATTTCAACATTCTCATGAGAAGATAATCCATAGAAATACGGATTTCCTTCCATATCAATCCAGCTCTCCATTCCATCTACTAACAGACGAATATGTACACCTCTGTCTGCCGCATCATGCAGTGCTCCTAAAATCAATTTTCCACTTTCATCGGATTGAAATGCAAAAGTAGAAAGAATAATTTCCTTTTTTGCATTCTTGATCAAACGCACTCTTTGTAAAAGCGCTTCTGGATTCTTTTCTATGATTACTGCCCGTTCTGTATTTTCACTGCATTCGTTCCATGACCCATTTTTTGTTTCTTTTTTGGTTGTATTGGACACTTCCGGCTGCTTTTTATATGCAACGCAGGTTCCGAGCAATTCATAAAAAGCCACACATAAAAAAATTGCCAGTATAACAAGAAGGATTTTACATATTTTATGCTTTTTCATTGTACATCACCTGATTCCTTTTTATTTCATACTTATACAATACAAAGTCAATCTCAATTTAACCTCAACAAGGTTTGTTTTTTTCATCTATGCAAAATCTTCTTTGTACAACAGACTGTTAGATATAGCAAAAACGGCCTTTCAAAAACAGTTAACTTCTAAATCAACTGTTTTTTGAAAGGTCGTTTCATCAGATTCTTATAGCAATCCAGCAAATAATCTCATAAATAATTGTCCCAGTCGCAAATATGCACTTCGTCCGGTTTGATATTGTTCTGTCACATCACGACATTCTCCCATCGTTCTTATCAGATCATTTTTTATTTCCACAACTGCCTGACAATCTGCCATAAAACAGCCGTTTTCAAAATGGTGATATAAACTTCGATAATCCAGATTAATTGTTCCACAAGTTGCCATACAGTCATCTGCCACACTCATTTTTGCATGACAGAAACCAGGAGTCCACTCATAAACACGAACACCATGTTTAACTAATCCATGATAAAAAGAACGAGTTATATTATAAATGAATTTTTTATCAGGGATACCAGGTGTGATAATTCTTACGTCTACCCCTCGCTTAGCAGCCAGACATAACGCATGCGTCATTTCATCTGTTATGATTAGATATGGAGTCATAAACCAACAATATTTTTCAGCTTTATTTATCATACTGATATAAACTTCTTCTCCTACTTGCTCATTATCCATAGGGCTGTCTGCATAAGGTTGAACAAACCCAGTTTGCTGTGCCGCATAATCATAGTGGAAAAGGTATTTACTAAAATCAGAATCATTAGCATCCTTATCACTTACTGCATTCCACATTTCCAAAAATGTCACCGTAAGCGACTGAACAGCATCTCCTTCTAAACGAATACCTGTATCTTTCCACTGTCCATACGGGTGTGTGTAATTAAAATATTCGTTTGCTAGATTATATCCACCTGTAAATCCGACTTTTCCATCAATAACTGTTATTTTTCTATGATCACGATTGTTCAAGAACAAATTTAAACCTGGTACAAACGGATTGAATACACGGCAATGAATTCCTACGCACTCCATTTTTTTTACAAAATCAGTATTAATAAATCCTATAGAACCCATATCATCATAAAATATGCGTACTTCCACTCCAACTTTTACTCGTTCTTCCAGAATCTTTTGGATCTTATGCCACGCCTCTGCATCTTCTATAGCATGATACTCCATGAAGATAAACTTCTGTGCCTTTGCAAGATCTTCAAGCTGGGTCTCTAATCCCTTTACTGCTTCATCGAAATACATCACATCCGTATTCTGATAGATTGGATACTGCGAATTTCTTTGTATATAACTTGCAATATTTCCTGCCTTCGGAATCGTTTCGTTTATTCTGCTTAAACACTCCTGATTATCGGAAAGCATTGGTAACAATTTGCTATCAATTTCTGCATATCGCTCACGCATTTTATGTGTGCCACCATTCAAACCAATCAATAAATATAGGCCTACACCCATAATTGGGAAAATTAAAATTAATATAACCCAAGGCATTTTCATGGAAGATGTCTTATCTGATGCATACAATCTCAAAACTAAAATTCCACTTAAAATCCTTGTAAATAGATTTATGATTTCTGCATATTCATTTAAGCGTGTTACAATAGTAATAATAAAAACTACTTCTAGAAGAATGCAGATTATGGAAAAACACAATCGTTTTACTCCGTTTTTTGTTTTTGCTTTGCCCTCTAAAGTATCTTGTTTCATATATATTCCACCTTCCTACTTGCTCAGTTTTCTCCCTAAATTTCGTGGAACATACCAATTTTGTCTTTTATTCTCTGCATTTCATTATCTGCTTCAATGATAGCTCTTGCAGAATGAAGTAATTCTTCACTTATCTCATCATAGCCAGGCATTTCTTCAATTCCTTTTTTATAGCGAAGTTGATGTTCCAATGTTGCCCAGAAATCCATACCATTGGTTCGAATCTGTAATTCTACACGCATAGGTGTTTTACCCTTAGCAAAAAATACTGGTATTTCAACAATCATATGATAGCTTCGATAACCATTCGATTTTGGATTTTTTATATAATCTTTTATTTCAATAACTTTAATATCATCCTGTTGGGTAATCAAATCTGATATCATATAAATATCGTCAATAAACGCACAAACTATTCGAACGCCTGCTACATCATTGAGATATGTCTGTATATTTTCTGTTGTAAATTCATATCCCATCTTCTGTAGTTTATCGTAAATACTATTGGGCTGCTTAATTCTTGTTTTTATAAAAGAAATAGGATTTCGATTGTTCTCAACTGAAAATTCATCATCCAAAACCTCAAGTTTAGTTTGTATCTCCCGAATAGCACAACGATACATCATCATTAAATTATAAAATTTTGTAGCATTATTTAAAAACTGTAGTGATTCCGGACTGTTCATCCTGAGTTTTTTTACTTCATCTTTTGTCATGGAACTTTCCTTTCTACCTCATCCCTGATTTCAAAACATTATTTATTTTGATAGTTGATTCGTTCTCCTTGAATTACTGGATAACAAATCATTTTATCACTATCCAGATTTTCTACATGCATATCTACTGCACTGATCTGATGGTTTTCATAAGTATTGTAATAATAAATACCTTTTGTAACATTACAACACGACGTATACAATGTGATTTCATATTTTCCATCCGCTACTTCGCAACATCCTCGTTGCTGATCCACAGATCCGAGAATGTGGAAGAATTGGCTAACGCTTTCTTCCTCTGATTCACCTGAAATTGCATTTACCTTTGTAAAAGCTACACGTACAAAGCGTGAGGAAGATGAGAGATCTCCCGGAAGACCTAATCCTCCCATACCTCTACTATATGCATCAAGAGCCAAATTTTCGCAGAAAGTATTTCTGGGCTGTTTAGGAGATAAATACATATAATTATTTAGTTGAAACATCTGCTGTGGAAATGGCGGATTATTCGTAAGCACTCCTACTGGATTGTCATAAATATGCAAACCATCTGACATAGATTCTACCGTAATTGACTCATTCTCATCAGAAATGATCCAGTGTAATTGTGCTAATGGTAATTGCTCGCTGAAAGGAGTATTAACAATATTAATTCGTTCAAGAAGCTCGCGAACTTCAACTAAAGAAGAACACTGACTTAAAATCCACGGAATAAATTCAAACTGTGCAATATTTTCCACATCTGGCTTAATCGCGGCATAAACAGCATTTCCGACAAAATTCAGTCCTGCCATTGCCACTCCTTTTTCATTCATAGCATCATAATACAAAGGACAATCCTCAGCAACATGAGCCATTCCAATAATTGCATAATGATTTTTCATATCGCCAACATGGCGAAAATTAAACGCATAATTACGTGGTGTAATTACTATCTGATCACCATAAGAGAATTCATAATCGAGGGTTCGTCCAAAGTAAAAATCTTTTGTTTTATAAGTTGCTGCTGTACACATGATCGTTTATCCTCCTAAATAGATTGAAATATGTCAATGAGCTTTTTCTTGAACAATATTATAGCACAATTCTTTTATTTTGTTCCAACTTCATACATGATCATAACATGTAAACTTTAAACTATTTTCCTAGATTATTTCTCCATCAGTTTTTCAAACCAGGTATCCATAGCTAGGATGAATTGACCTACGTCTGGCAATTCTTGCAGCATTTCGTTTAGGGTTTTGTGCTTCACATATTTCTGCACATACACCCAACAGGCAACGCTACTGGCTTCTGATACAATGTCAGCTATGGTTTTGCGCATAAGCTCTTCAAATTCAGCAATTTCTTCTTTTGGGACAACATCATACAGTGTTGGTGCCCGATGACTTAATTTTACGCCATTTTCATTTGCATCTTTAAGCAAATTCTTAACTTTTTCTCTTGAATTCTCCGGTACTTTCATGTACTCCCACATAAATGCTACCACATCGGACGGTGTGTCTTTTTTTAGTGGTGGTAACTGAATATAATCATTGTTTTTGCTCATTTTCATATCCTCCTCACGATATAATAAAATCAATAATACGTTCTCTTGTCATGTCCAGTACAGTATCTACGAACACTCCTGCAAACAGGATCAGATACAGAATTACACTCAGCGAAAACAGAAACGCAACCTGTACCAAGTCATGGTAACAGTATGCAGTTGCTATAATCAACAAAGTGAATATAAAACCAAGGATTCCCCTTACAACCGCATAAGTCTGTACTGTCATCTTCACTGCCAGGCCGATCACAAAAAGGATCAGCCATACCGGCAGTAATAATATCTTTCCAGCAAGTTTTAAAATAAACATGTGTACCTCCTATCTTACCAGTCCTAGCATATCATGGTTCACCTCTGCCTGATAATACCCGTTCATCGTTGACGGTGCATTAAACAGGGCTGCTAATAAATATTTCTTAATGTTCTTCACCTTTGTGGTGTTACCACGGATGCTCTTTGAACGGTCGAAGACGCTCAATCTCAATTTCTATGATTCTTTCTTCATTTTCTCCTGATTGCCTGTTTGGTTCAGTCATCTTGACTCCTTTCCTCCAGGATTCAGGAAATAAAAAATGCCTGCCTGGAACTTTTATAGATAGTAAAGTTCCAAACAGACATTGC
>NZ_JAJCKS010000045.1:0-11661 GCF_020558815.1 Blautia sp. 210820-DFI.6.14 | reverse complement strand
ATTATTTTCAAATTCAGGATCAGCATATGGTCGTATATCTTTTTCTGTTCCCCATGAAGCGTTTTGTCAAGTGCTTTTTAGAGTTATTGACGCAACATAGGCTCTTTTTTCCACGATAAAGCCCCACGCGGTCATACATGGGGCGGTGGGATTATGGTTGAAGTGGCGAAGTGGCAAAGTGGCAAGGTATCTGGGTTTTGCCACTTGGATTTTGCCAGTTCACTTTTTTAGGGCGTGATACCATGCTGCGCCGATACGCTTTGAGGTAATGCGTCCGTCAAGGTTTTTCTTTGCCGCCCGGACAGTACGGGCAGAAATCCCCGCGTCGGCTGCGGCTTTCTCTATGTCCTCGCTGGCAAGTTCTTTTCCGTCTGCCAGTAGGTCAAGTATCAGCTTTTCAGCCTGTTCGGTTTTGGTGGCGTTGTTGCCGCCCGCGCCGGACAGCAGCTCGTCGGCAGTTATATCATATTCGCCTATCCACTCAAAGCCTGTTTCCGGGTCAAGGCAAAAGGCAACGGGCTTTCCCTCCGGCGCAAGGGAAGATTTGTCGTGAATGATAACACGAACATTCGGCTCACGCTTCACGCGCCCGATTAAAAGGACGCTCCTTGCTGCGGCTCTAAAGTCGATAGAACCTAAGCCCCTGTATGCGCTCTGTCCTCCGGCAGCTTTGTTGAGGTGTCCGATAAGGATAACGGCGCACCCGGTACGCTCTGCAACTTCGGCAAGGCGGCGAAAAATGGGGCGCACCTCGTTTGCTTTGTTCATGTCGGCTTTGTCGCCCATATACGCCTGTATGGGGTCAAGGATAATCAGACGCGCCCCGTTCTGTATGATTGCTTTCTCTATGCGCTCGTCGGACAGGGTAAGCTCCCGTTTTGCTTCATCAATCACAAGCACCCGGTCAAGGTCTGCGGCGGCTTCTATCAAGCGGGGCTTGACGGTATCGCCCAAACCGTCCTCGGCGGTCTGATAAATCACTTGAAACGGCTGTATAGGCTTCATGCCCGGAAGCGTCCCGCCAGTGGTACAGGCAGCGGCAAGGCGCAGCGCAAAGGTGGTCTTGCCCTCGCCGGGGTTGCCCTGTACTATGGTTACTTTCCCAAAGGGGATATACGGCTCCCATAGCCATTCAACGGTCTGTGTGTCAACCTCGCTCATGCGGATAATCTCAACGGTTTCTTCCTGTGGCGGTTCTTTCAATCCATAGACAGCTTCCCGCAGATATTTCCCGTCTGTGATTTCGCCCCGGCGCGTCTGCACCTCGTTCCAGTCTTTGAAAAGAGGGATAAGGCGGTGGACGGTCAAGCCCTCCGGCATAAGCTCCACAAGGCGGCTGCAAGCGTCGTTTCCGGCTTTGTCGCTGTCAAGGCAGAGATATACGGTCTTGATGTTCGGGCGGTCAGAGAGAAAGCGCATAAGGGCTTTATCTCCCACGCCACCCAGCGCAAGATAGCTTTGCTTCTGCCAGTCCTTTTTGAACAGGCAGAGAAAAGATAAGAGGTCAATAGGGGCTTCAAAGACAAACAACCTTTCGCCCTCGCCCCGGTAGCAGAAGTTAAAGGCTTTATCGCTGCCTTTCACATCAAGCCGGAAGTTCCCGGCTGTGCCGCGCTGATGAGCGTAGCGTGGTACTCCGTCCTCGTCCCGTCCCACAAATATGGCGTTATGGTGGGCGGCTTCCTCGTAAATATCCCCGGTGGAAAAGAAAAAGCCCGACACATCTTCATCAATGTGGCGGGCGGCTGTGAGGTAGTTCCTCGCTATGCGGTTGTCGGAGCTGCGGGGCGGCAGTCGGAAGTCAGAAAAGGACGCAGGGCTTGGTCTGTCCGGCGGTGGTGCTGCGCCTTTTTCTCCTGTCAGCAGTTCTACGGCTTCGGTAAAGCTCTTACCGAAAAACTCCATGACAAAATCAATGGGTGCGCCGCCTTTGCTTTGGCTGTGCCTGTACCATTTGTTTCCCCGGATAGTCAAGCTGTCGTGCCGTTTCCAACGGTATTCCTGTCCGGCGCGGGTAAGCTGCTCGCCCCGTCCTTGAAGAAAAGAAACAAGGTCGGCTTGGTTGGCTCGGTCTATTTGTTCTTGGGTGTAATACATAAAATTTCAACTCCTTTCAGCGGTCTATATCATGCCGCTTGGTACGGTTCTGTGTCTGCTCCGGCTGCTCGGCTCTCAGCGCAATATCAACGCACTTGCGTATCTTCTGAAGCTCGGCAACCTCGGCGCGGGTAGCTTTCAATTTGGTGTAGTCGGTATCTCTCTGCTCTTTGAGGTCGGCGTATTCCTGTTTCCATTTGGAGATAGGCAGCGTCTTTGTATCTGTCAGATTTGCATGGAGATAGCGGCTTGCTGCATTCCATAAGGTTAGCTCGGCGCGGTGGGTTTCCTCATACTTATCCCGTTTGTTCGTCCAGCCGTTTTTCAGCTTTTTCAGTTCTGCATGAATGGGCTTGTACTGCAAATAATTCTCGCCGTTCTCTATCAGCTTTTGCAGCTCTTTCATGCGCTGCTCGGCGGCTTTCATTCCCTCCCGGATTGAAAAGGCTTCATCACTGACAGAGGAAAGAGAAGCGTCCAACTCGTCAAGGGTAGAGATACCATGCTCCGCAAGATAATTCGCCGCCTGTGATATGGTTTTCAGTTCGTCGGCTGCGTGTTGGTGCTGCCAGCTCTGCGAATACTTCCGGCTCTTTTCCCTCTGAACGCCCAAATACTTCATCAGAAGATTTGCAAGGTTCGGAGATTTTGGCGGTTGTTGTTTTCTTGGGGAAGTTTCCCACGCCGCAAGCAGTCCGGCAATCCATTCTTTGAGGTTGCCGATCTGCGCCCGGATTTCCTTTATCAGTCTGTTTGATTTGCGGATAGCCCGGTTCAGTTCGCCTTTCTCGGTGGCTATGCCTTTCTTCTCCATTTGACAGGCGGCTACGCCCATGTGGACAGTAGGTATCTCGTCAATTCCTCTCTCGGCGTTGCTGCGGTGGTCGATACGCTCTGTGCTTCCGGCGCGTTCAAGATAGCTGTTTGAAATATCAGCCCACGCTTTGCGCCACAAGAGGGCGTTGCCTTTGTCGTTCCAGCCTGTGAGGTCAACCTTGTGGGTCTTGTATCTGCCATTCGGCAAGCGTATGCGCTCCCCGTTTTCATCAAGGTCATATTCCTTTTTAGACTTCGCCGCCCACGCGCCGCGCTCGTCAAGTGGTCGCATGGTCAGCATGATATGACAATGGGGGTTGCCGCTGTCGGTGTCATGGATAGCAAAATCCACGCACATTCCTTTAGAAACAAATTGAGAGGAACAGTATTCCCGGACAAGCCGTATCTGTTCCTCTCGTGATAATTCTATGGGGAGTGCTGCGTCAATCTCACGCGCAAGCTGGGCGTTCCCGGCTTTCTCATAAAGTTCCACGCTGTTCCATAGGGTAGAACGGTCAGAGAAAGAGGGCGGGGCATGGGGCGGCAGCATGATTTCGGTATGGACAACGCCGCCTTTGCGGGTGTAGTCGTGGGTCATTCCGTCCCACTCGTTTGTCAGCTTTTCGCCGCTTCGGTAGGCGGCTGCGGCAACTGCTGATTTGCCTTTGCCCCGACTGACTATGCTGATGTTACAATGGTAAATGGCTATGGGTATCACCTCCAGTATAGCGGATATAAAACTTGTGGAAAATGAATAGCTTGCGTAGCAAGGTGTTCGGTTTCCGCAAGTACACAAAAGGGTAGACAGCGCAAGCTGTCGCAGGGGAAGTGTAGCGTCCCCTGTCTGCGGCAAAGCCGCCAATCGTAGCGCGGGGTAAAATCCCTGTGCTTAAGATAAAGCCCTCGGCAGAGCGCACACGCCCGTTAGGGTGTATAAGTGCGCCCTTAGTGTCTAAGGGATTTATTCAGCGTTCCCGTTCTCGGCTCGTTTTTTCAGATATTCCCGTACCAGCTCACTCGTCAGTGCAAACCTAAGAAGTGCTGCGGCTTCCTCGTCGCTCATGTTCTTTGCTTCCGGCACAATGCTTTCAAAGACTGCGCCTCGGACAATAAGGCGGTGGCTGCGTGTCCGGCGTTCCTCTTGCGACAGCTTTTGCCGCAGCACCTTTTCCCGGTTCTCAAACTGCCGGATTTTCTTTTTTCCGTCCTCGATTTCGGCTTGCAGTTCCTCGCGGGTTTTCTCTCTTGGCTTTGTCATGGTTGATCGCTCCTTTCTGCTCATAGCATAGAAAAGAGCAGCCGTTTTTGTGTGAAAAAGGCTGCTCTCATTGAATTATTTGGTTTGTATTTATATCGGTAACTACGAAAACTTATTGACTTATGCTTTCTAAAGGGAAAGTAACACTCCAATTTCCTTCGATATGTGTATCGCTCGTAACAAAATATCCATATACTTTATATTGGGTTAAATCAACATCTGACAAATCATAAACATATTCCACATACCGTTCTTGATGTTCACTATCAGTAGAAAATGCAATATTTGCGATACAGTGGATTTCCTCTCCTTTGTCATTTTTGAAATAGATATAGCCATGATTATCCGTTTCTAAACTATCCTCGTACTTGACTTGTATATGCAATTTCCCATCCACATATCCCATGGCTGTAATATCTACCTCAGCAATAGGGGAACACAGAATACCTGTTGTTTTCAATGCCTGAAAATTGTTTTCCATTTCATTGTAGTTTGTTCCCCCACCACCCCAAATTTGAGTCGGGGTAATTGTTTTTGGTGTAGCACTAATTTGGGTCAAATCCAAATCTGTCAATATCGCATCATATTCCTGCTTATTGCTCAGCATTTCTCGGACACAAAAAGTAATTTTCTCACCAATAATGTCTTTTTCATTCCATTGTGATATAGAAATTAGGAAAGTGGCGGTTTTTGTTTCGGTGTCATAGCTTATATTTTCACACGAACTGCTACAATCAAAAGGTGTATTGATACTAAAGCTATCAAACAAATCTGTCGTTTCATCAATTCTATCTCCGTCAATATCTTGTACGGAAATAAAAATCTTTGCTTCGCTACCCTCAACATAAGCCGAAATTACTTCAAACTTAATCCCATTATCCTCGCAGGACATACTAACAGGCTTTAACTTTTGGGCAATTGCCGGAGATACCTTGTAGAGTAGATTATAAGCTGGTCCAAAATCTGCTGCCGCTAATGCTGGAACAGACATGGTAAAAACAAGGAGCAAACTGGCTACCATAGCTCCCCATTTAATCCAAATGGGCTTCTTGACCTTTTTCTTATAGTTAAGGGCTTCGTCAATGTATTTGTTGTCAAGCTCGCTCATAGCGTCGGAAAACTTCTTTGCGTTCATATAAAGACCTCTCTTTCAATTAAATATTGTTTCATCTTTTCGCGGATACGGGTCAGCCGGACAGAGACATTTTTCTCTGAAAGCCCCACAACCTCGGCTATGTCTTTGTAGCTGTCAGAAAACCAATAGCGGCGCATGAAAATAACGCGGTTTTCAGTAGTCAGCGTATCTAAAAAACTTTCAATGATACGGGCTAATTCTTTAGCTTCAATTTCTGCTTCTACTGTGTGAGTATCTGCTACATAGGTTTCAATTTCCTCCAAAGCAATCGTGTAATGGCTGCTTCGTTTGGCTGCTTCCTTTCTCCAATAAATTTTGATTGAAATGTTCCGAACGATTTTCAGAACATAGGATAAAAGTGGGTTAGGTCGTGCAGGGGGAATAGTGTTCCATACACCTAAATAAGCGTCGTTTACACATTCCTCTGCGTTCTGCCTACTTCCTACGATATGATAGGAAAGATTGTGGCAGACTGTTCCGTATTTTATATCCAACTCCCGTATGCCTTGTTCTGAACGTTCAAAAAACATTTCTATGATTTTTTCATCCTCTATCATTGCACCGCCTCCTCTCCGGCTTCACCTATATACTACGGTTTTAACGACGAATACTACATCAAATCTCAAACTTTTTCAAAAAATTATACCACACTTCGCGTGAGATTGCTTGCGTTAGCTTTCGCCGCTTCGCTGGCGGCTCTCCGGCGTTGCTCATTGTATGGGGCGGTCAGACGGAAAGAGAAACGCCCCTTTGCAATATCAAACTCCATGCAGCCTGTTTCGTGGTCTGTGTCGGTCTGGTAGCACTCGTCGGGGTACTGCTCGGCATAAGCGGCAAGCCGCTTTTTGAGGTTGGTGTTGTGGGTGCGGATATGGATAAGGGGGTCTTTCTCGTCAAACCATATATCGGTGGTCTTTTCCTGTTTGGTAAGCCCTGTTCTCATGCAAGCTCCTTTCTGCGTCCCTGTTACGCAATAGGGGTGTTTTTCGGGTGTTTTCCTCGGCTCTTGACTTGGGGAAAACTGCGTTTTTGACGATAAAAACCGCCCAAACGGGGAATGTATCGTCGGGGCGGCTGTTATCGCAAGATTTCTGTTTTTTCCGGCTCTTGACCGTCAGACGCAGAAAAACGCAGACTGTCGGCAAGTATCGTTTTCAGCAGCTTGTCGGAGAATGTTTCTGTGGCGTTGTGGTTAAAAAACAGCTCCGCAACAATGGTCTGCCCGTTTCTCTGTGTCGTGATAACTCCGTCCGGTTTGGTCGGTGGGGTGGGTGTTCCTTTCTTTTCTGTCAATAGGTTACTCCTTTCTCCGGGCGTAAAAAAGGGACTTCCCGTAGTTCGGAAAATCCCTCTATGATGTTGCTATTCTGTTTTATGGTGCGGACAGTGCGGCGGCAGCCTGCGCCTTTTTCTTCGCCCGATATTCCCGCGCTTTGATACGGTCGTACTCCCGCCTCTTTTCAAGATTTCTCGCCCGGTATTCTCTTGAATAGTTGCGGTGGTAGGCGCGGCTCTTTTCCTTTCTTGCTTCTTCGATTTCCTCACGCATTTGCCGGATTTCCTGCTCTGTCGGCTCTGCAAGCTGTGTCAGTTCATTTTCAAATCTGCCGATATGGTTAAAATATATCCCGATATGCTGAATAGCCTGTTTCGCCCTTTTCTTGTCACGCTCATGCACTTCAATCCGGCTGATAAACTCGTTGAGGATAGTCGGGGTAAGGTCGGTAAAGTCAGCGTAACGGTCTATCAGCTTTACAAACTTCTGCGCCCGTCCTCCCGCGTTCTCAAAAGCGGATAGCTGTTCCCTAAGCTGTTCAAGCTCGGCTTTCAGTGAGTAGTATTCTTCGGAATACTTCTGCGACATCTGCTCATAGCGGTCTTGCGGGATAGTCCCCAGCGCGTTGTCCTCATAAAGTTTATTCAGCACCTTGTCAATCTGTTCAAGGCGCGTCGTGATTTGCGGGATACGCTTTTGCTGTTTCTTTGTCTTGTCGGTCTGCTGCATGGCAAGGCTCTTTTTCACTAAGGCTTCAAACTCTGCCCGGTTGCTGATAGAGTATTCCGCGATTTTTTTCAGCACATCTGCTACGGTCTGCATGAGCAGATCCGCGTCCATGATGTGCGGAGAGCTGCACTTGGGATTTTTGGCTTTTCCCTTGTGGTACTCGCTGCAATAGGCAACATGGCGCTTGCCGCCGTTTCGGTAATCTATGCGAATGTGCATTTTTGCGCCGCAGTCTTTACAGAAAAGCAAGCCGGACAGAGGGTGGATTTCTCCGTCCCCGTTGGGGCGTTTGACAGGTGCGTTTTCCAAAATCCGCTGCACATTTTCAAAGTCGGTGCGGTCAATAATCGGCTCATGCACATTTTCTGTGATGTGCCACTGGCTTCTGTCTACATAGTGGTTTCGCTTATCCCGAAAATGCTTTGTAGTCTTGAAGTTGACTACATCGCCGCAATACTCCTGCCGCGTGAGGATATGGGTCAGCGTGGCTTTGTTCCACTTGTAACGGTTATCCTCGTTGAGCGTCTTATTTTTACAAGTTCCCCGCCCGCGGTCTTTCATGTAGAAAGTGGGGGTTGGGATTTGCTCCTGTGTCAGATATACGGCGATTTGGTTTCGGTTTTTCCCGTCCAAAAACAGACGGAAAATAAGGCGTACAACCTCGGCGGCTTCCTCGTCGATTATCCAAAAATCCTTGTTGTCCGGGGCTTTGATATAGCCGTAAGGGGCTTCGGTGGCAATCGGCTTTCCACTCATGCCTTTGGTCTTAATGCCCGTTTTCACTTTCTTGCTGATGTCCTTTGCGTACCACTCCGACATGATATTGATAAAGGGGGCAAACTCTAATGTGTCGGGGTTTTCGCTGTCTATGCCGTTGTTGACTGCGATAAAGCGCACATTGTTCCGCCTGAAAATCTCCATAGCGTTTCCGACTTGGAGATAGTCGCGCCCCCAGCGGGTAAGGTCTTTCATAATACACACACCGATTTTTCCGCTTTCCACATCTTCAATCATGCGGGAGTAAGCAGAACGGTCAAAAAACCTGCCGCTTTCGTCGTCGTCAATGTAGTGCCGGATATTGGTTAGGTGCTGCCCTTTGGCGTAGTTCTCCAAAAAGATTTTTTGGTTCTGTATGCTGTTGCTCTCGCCGCCGTCCCTGTCCTCGTCGCCTACGGAAAGGCGGGAGTAAAGGGCTGTGATTTTATTGTAATTGCTCATGTGCATATCCTCCTGCGTCCATAAAGTCGTTGTTTACAGTTAAGATTATGCACTCCATCTGGCAGAACCATACTCCACACCCAGCCGATATTTCCTGGCATTTTTCGTGCGGTAAATAATAATAAGCTTTACAGCCACGCCGCCTGCGATTCCACACAACAAATCTATATGATTCAAACTTGGCCAGAGATTCTGAAATGCCAGTTCAAAATAAGTAATGGTATTCATAAATTTATCCCAGGAAGTTGCTCCGGTGTTTACCCGATACAACCAGGCAATCTTATTGAAAAAATAGGCAAACATCAGATAGGGGAAATTAGCTAAAAACAGCTTTTTCTGATCTGCCCTCTTCAATTCACTTGCCTTATCCGTGATCAGATTTTTCACATCCGCAAGCATTTTTCCTGGGATACTCTCTGAAGAAAAAACAGCTTTTCCAGATATTTTTCTCTTTTTCGGAGAACCTCTGATATGCTGAATTTTTCCTCTTTTTTTCTTATGCTGCTGTTTTTTCTCCGTCATAAACTCTGCCCTCTGTCTTTCTGCTGTTCTCTTGCTCGTTCTCTGTTCTTTCCTTTAGACACAGCATCCTTAAAGTGCATGAGTTTTTTCATAATAGATGGTTTATCCTTTTTGTTCATCTGGACACCTAAATATTTCTTAAATGCCAGATTCATCATTTCTGTATCCTGCCCTTTAAAAAACACATAGTAGGTCGGTGGCTTGGTTGAACTGTCTTTTTTCAAGGCAAAATCTAAGCGGTATTTCTTCGCCACACGCTCAAAAGACTTGATATTTCCATCTGTGATTTCAATATTGGATAAACCAGAACCCTGGCTTTTCAGTTCTTTGTATGACTGTTTTCCAACCTTATAAGGATTCTTTCCTTTTTGTTTCTGTCCTGACAGATACTTCCGCAGCATATTTTTTAACACGTCGGCAGTCACTCTTGCAGTTTTAACCGACAATGCGATTGTTTTCTGTGTAACTTCTTCCTGCAATTTGCACGCCTCCTTTCGATTCCGATCCGCAAATTACGGTGGTACTAACAGATGGGGGAGATATATTTTCATCGGAATTTGGCTCCTTTCCACTTCCCGACAAATTGTCGAGAAGTCCTCTCTTAAATATAAAAAGCCGACTGATTCCAATTTCTAATAAAATGGACCAACCGGCTACAAATTCTCTATTTCGTTTTTTCATTAATAAGCTGTTTTTTTATGAATACCAGCATTGAAATGAACTCAACTAACAACTCATATGCACTATGTATATCATCCGTTCCATATTCAACAATTCCATTATGCAGAATATTATTTCTAAACGGAATTCTTTTATCAATTTCCTTTGTATAAGCGTCAGTATTTGCAAACACTACATATGTAATTCCCATAACGTAAAGTTTTCCCACACTCTCAGAAGACATTCCCTCATTTTCATCTATAGACATTCGTTTTACTATTTGTTTCACTTTTGAATAAGGCTGTTTCGTGTAATTTAAAGTATTATATATTAACGGTTCTATATGTGATAACAATATTACTAATTTTTCACGTTCACTTATGGATGGATTGCTTATAATACTTTTTATATAACAATGTAATTTATTTTCTTGCTCATAATACTCCATAAGTTCTTCTTCCGCATCTTCTTTATCAATAAGCCCATAACTGTCTACCAACCACCAGACATCTTCATAATTCAAATCATAATTACTTAGTTTTTGAACGTTTGCAAAAAGTTGCGTATTCTTAACATCATCTGGTATATTTTTTAAAAATTCTGTCAAACTTCCAAATAAAGTATCTGGTATATTTTGTGAGAAACGACTTATTTTTTTTGAAAACTCAAGTAACACATCACCCAATTTATCTGTATCTATAAAATGATCTTCTTTATTCATCAGACCCTCCCTCTACTTATTTGTTCAATTTATTTTATTATAACCAATCATACTTATTCTGTCATTTATTTCTTAAACTCAGTAATAAATATACAGTACTGAATTGCACATACAACTTTCCTTCTTCCCAATCCATCTGATCCATCAGTAAACACTGAAATAATACATCTACATCCTGCAATTTATAAATCCGATTGCACGTTTCTGACAAACCTTTTAATTCCAGAACCTCTTGCATTGCGTTTCGCCTGTGCATAAGGCATTGCAGATATAATGCTTCCAGATGTTTCTGACTGAAAATAAGTGCTGTGATATCCTGTTCATTAACAGTACATTTACGTTTTTCTAACTCTTCCTGGGAAATATCCAGAAAACACCGGATATTTTCGACATATACATCACCATCAAATGTTGGATGCTTTTTCTTAATCCATCGTTTCGCCGCTACCTCCATATTCTTTCTGTCACGGTCAGATCTGGCACTACGGAAATTCAGCCTTTTGCCCATTTCTGCATAGATATTACTTTTCACCTGCCGATCTGCCAAAACTGCGTATTCTTCATTGCGAAAAAAATAATCTAAAAGTTGGTTCATCTTAGCCTGACTATCTACCAAATGATAACATTCCTCGGAAAACCCCAAACCCGCAAATGCAACTGACGCACTTCCTTTTTTGATTTCTTTTTCAATTACTCTTAAAATGTCTCTCTGTGATTCCATTTCTCGCTTTCCTCTCTCTTTTTCATTTTTCTGATTCTTTTCACAAATCATCAATAAGTTTTCATCTGCTCTTTTCGCTGTCAGTGTTAATGAATAACAAACAAAAACCAGAAACAATGATACCAATGCACTTCCCACACCAATCATAAAAACTTTTCCCCCTCCAATACATGAAGCAATCCGTCCCACTTAAAAAACGGACTGATTTTTTTCAACATAGCAATCAAGTCCGCTTCATTTTCTATTTCGATGTCCAGAAATTCTATTACACTGATTTCAAGTCCATCCGCAATTTTCTTTAATTGTTCTACTTTCGGATTTCGTATGCCCATTTCATACTTCCGAATTGTATTCACATTAATTCCTGTTCGCTCTGCAAGCAGCTCCTGCGATAGCTCTCTCTGTTTCCGAAAATAACGAATCTTTTCATTTATCTCCATATCTTTCATCTGCTGAACTTCTCGACAATTTGTCGGGAAGTTGTTCCCTTTCCCAGTTTTCTTTTCCT
>NZ_JAJCKS010000044.1:0-12596 GCF_020558815.1 Blautia sp. 210820-DFI.6.14 | reverse complement strand
CAAAGGATTCTATCTCCTCTGCGCCCTAATGCTTTTCGGATTCAGTTCAACAAACATGAATTGAGATTTCATGTATTCCAAGGGATTTAATAATTGTTATATTTTATTATCAAATATCTCTCAAGCCTTTGAAAACACTAAGTTTGGCGCAGGTGAGCTTTCCCTTATTGTTTCCCTTGTGTTATATCGTCCCACCAGTGTTTACGAACTCTGATAAGGGCAAATACAAGGGCAAAAAAACTGATAACACATTATAGCACAAAATGAAAATGACATGGTGAACTGATTGAAACGCTTCTGATTTTGTAAGAAATGATTGATTGAATGATAAGGAGATTTGATACAATGAGAACAATATTTGCAGAATACAATCCACAACGTAATAGTGTTGATGTTTATACCTCTGCGAGCTATATGCTCCGCATTGACTGTTGGGAAGCAGAAAAGAATTTAAAAACTACGCCTGGCTCAGATTGTGCATTAAATGCACTTGCAATTGATGAACCGCTTGAATATGTACGATTATATCTGGATGGGAATATGCAGATGTGGGTAGATGCGGAAGATTCATTGGAAATCTTTTAAAATAATCCAAACTTACGTCAGCTACCACATACATGTAAGTTGTCATCTGTTTGTGTAATCACTAAAAACATTGACTTTAAAAATCAAAGCCGCCGTTATATAAATACATGAAATTGAATCTGCTTTGCGACGGCTTTTTCTTTTACCATTTGTAAAAATAGAAATAATCAATATAGTTCAGGCACTTTTCTTTTAAAGATAAGTAGTGTAGCAATGACGGTAACAATAGCAACTAAGATAACTTGCATTATGGACTCCTGATTGGTTGTGTTTTTGGTGATAATAACTTGCCGTAACACAATAACAATCAAAGAAGTAACGATTGTTGCAGGAACAGATTTTCTGATCATGCCAATAATAAATGACCACAGAGACAGCACCATACATATAATCACAGTGGTTATTGCCATTGGTATCCATGTTCGGAGCATTGATGGTTGAAATGTTCCCTCCAGCATATTAAAGGATTTATCCGCAAATATAATATAACTGCTACAACAGATATATCCAATCGTCATTGAAATCGCTGTATAAACCATGATTATAGTTAATTTGCTGGCAATCAATTTTATTCTGTTTAAAGGATAAGAAAACATAATCGTAATTGTTCGATGATTATATTCTCCAATAACCAGCTTTGCCGTTAAGACCGACGAGTACACAAGAAAAATGAATGACATCAATAAGCCAATGACAAGGTATGTGCTTTCAAATGTGTCTTTGACCTGTTTGGGGTCTGTCATGCTATCCCATAAAGATATTGTAATGAAAAGGATGCTGAAAAGAATTGCGGCAAACATAAAGATAATATTTTGTGCAATACCAAATTTTTTCAGTTCCAGTTTGATCAAATGTGTCATCTCATTTTTCCTCCTCTGTAAGCTGGAAAAAGAAATCTTCCAGTGTGTCTTGCTTGCGTCCCATGCTCTCCAAACCAATCCCGTTCTCAATGATGGCTTTTGACAGAGCTTTACCTGAAATATCAGAATCATAAATGTGGATAAATTCTTTATCTAATACACTAAAATTCGTGATTCTCATGTTTTCAAGCAGTGCAGCAACACGAGTCACATCGTCAACCTGCAAGCTGATATAATCTGTTTGATGCTTATGGATTTCTTCGATAGTTAATTCTGTTAAGAGTTTTCCGTGTTGAATAATTCCAATCGTATCAGCAAGAAGATCCACTTCGGATAGAATGTGGCTGGATATAAAAATAGTTGTTCCATCTTCTTGATTTAGCCGTTGAAAAAGGGTTCGCATTTCACGAATACCCTCAGGGTCTAAAGCATTGATCGGTTCGTCTAAAATCAAAAATTCTGGCTTTGCCAGAATAGCTCTTGCAATAGCAAGTCGTTGTTTCATACCCAACGAGTAATGACAAACTTGTTTTTTCTCGACATTCTGCAAGTCCACCAAATGCAAAACCTCATCGATTCGTTCCTTGTTGGGAAATCCCATATACTCACAGTGCAGCTCTAAGTTTTGTCTGGCAGTCATTTTATCGTAAAAGTATGGATTCTCAATAATAGAACCAACCTTTTTGAATATTTCATAACTGTGACTGGTAACTTTTTCGCCTAAAAGCTGAACCTCTCCAGCATCTGGCTGGATAAGACTCGAAAACGAATGCCCTTTTTGGAAGCTCACCTCTGAAAAACCTTGATTTTACGGGGCTTTTCAGCTATCATTGAAAAGTAAATATCCCTTAGTTCTCTCCATCAGTTCTCTCCTTTTTCCGAGGTGTTTTTGAGGGCTGATGTGAAGATAAATACACGGAGTGGTATCGAAGTGGTCATAACGGGACTGACTCGAAATCAGTTGTACCTTCGGGTACCGTGGGTTCGAATCCCACCCACTCCGCCAGAAAACTCAGTCTGCAAGCGGTTTTTGCCGTTTGCAGGCTTTTTCTTTTTTCTGCACCTTTGGGATTTTTCCGTGAGTTCTCTCCTGAAAATCGGTAGTTCTCTCCTAAATTTTCTGAGATTTGAACTCTGGATATGTAGTTGGCGTATCTTTATGTGAAGCGATACGCCGCAGAAGCTATGAAATAACCTCTAATGCGCCACTCAGACCGTTTACCATTGCGTCAGCCGATGACAGCTTGGAATTGTAATCCAAATGGGCATATACATTTGCCGTAGTTGAAAAATCGCTGTGTCCGAGCCATTCCTGTATCTGCTTCATAGGAACACCGTTTGCAAGAAGCAGCGAAGCACAACTATGGCGCAGGTCGTGGAAACGAATGTGGCGCAAATTGTTCTTTTCAAGCAGCTTTGGAAATGATGCTGTGAGATAGTGCGGAGAAATCAATGTCCCCATCTCATCTACGCAGATATACTCCAAATACTTTTTGTTGTAGCATCGTCCGCATACTCGCCTGTATTCTTCCTGCTGTTCCTTGAGCTTTAGCAGCTTCTCTTTGAACGCAGGAACAAGGGGCAGCGTTCTCATACTCGACTTGGTTTTGGTAGTATCCTGTGCTATCTGGATATGCTTGCCGTCAAGGTTGCAGGAAGTAACGGTGTGCCTAATGGTAATCGTATTGTTTTGAAAATCAATAGCGTCCCATTTTAAGCCCAGGGCTTCACTTCGCCTTAGTCCATAGAAAGCACCGAGAAAAATCGGTATTTCAATCAGCGTTCCTTTGGCGGCTTCAAATAATGCCTGTACCTCGTTGCTATCATAGAAGCTGCCGATAAATTTATCAGCTTTAGGGCGTTCCACTTTATCCGCAGGGTTGACAGAAATAAGGTCAATCTTTACGGCATATTTCAAAGCCCGATGGATAACGGAATGGTAGTGGATAACCGTATTGGCTTTTACTCGCTTCAACTGTTTCATATAAAAAGCCTGAATGTCTGTCGCCTTTATTTCGGAAAGTGTGATTTTTCTCTCCTTGAAATACGGAATGATAACGCTCTTTGCCATACCTGAGTACGATGAGTATGTGGTAAGTGCGATAGTTGGCTTTGCGATTTCCAACCATTGAAGCAGAAAATCCGAAAACAGCATATCCTCCTGTATGGGTTTGCACTCAGGAACAAAGGTCTGCCTTGTTTCCATCAACATTTTTTCCGCTTTCTTTTTATTGCCCTTGACAGGCAATCCTGTCGGCAACCACTTCGTTTTTCTTTTTCCCGCAGCATTGGGATAGCTCAAAACCATATAAAAATAGCCTTTTTTCTCTTGCAGATGTCCTGCTACCATAAATTTAACCTCCTTTGCGTAGCACCGACTTCTGCTGTTGACCATATACATTGTAGCAATTTAAGCCAAAGAAGTCGAATGTGCAAATTCTTTAATTCTCCGCATTTCGCAGACCTAACCTCAAATAAGAAAGAAGATGGGCTTTCGGTACTTTGTACGCTCTGCCCACCTTCAGGTGTTCTATTTTGTTTTCACGGAGTAATTGATAACCTGTTTTTGTGCTGACACCAAGCGCCTTGCTCATTTCATCAACGGTTAAAATGTCTGGGTATTCTTTTAAGACTAACGCATATATATCTCCAAAGTTCATAAGCTCCTCCTTTTTTCAACTCCGATACTGATGAGGAGAGGAAATTCAAGCGATTTCAAATACTGCTCATCAAGGTGTGTGAGATGTTCTTTCAAGCGGCTTTTATCAATCGTGCGTAACTGCTCAAAGAGAATGATTGAGTTCGCAGGAAGCCCCTCAATTTGCCCCAAATATAAGTGTGTAGGTAATTTCTTCTTTTTGCGTACACGGCTTGTTATGGCGGCAATAATGACCGTAGGACTGTGCTTGTTTCCTATATCATTGGAGATAACAAGTACAGGTCGTGTTCCTCCTTGCTCCGAGCCGACAACAGGGTTTAAGTCTGCGTAGTAGATGTCACCACGCTTAATTGTTTTATCCATTAGTTTGACCTCCTATCTGGATATAAGCAGGCAAGTTCTGCCTATGTAATCAGCCAAACACAAGGAAGTTTTTAAGGTCGGGAGAGCATAAACAATTCTCTGTTTCCATAGACCGCCTTGTATTTGGCTTTATGATAGAAGCATCTCTATTTGTCCTCGACACCCCAAGATGCAAATGCGTTTCACGCAGGGAAGTCGCCAAACGGTCAGCAGCGAACTGACGCCACGGGATTTCCACCCCAACTGACGGTCTGCCAGAGCCGCCCTCATTGCCTGCGACGGTTTTATCACGCTCGGACTGTGACTGGACGGGAGTATCATTATCCTCTTTGTGGGTTACGGCGAAATCGGGAGCTACCCGATATTTTGAGTAGGTAGTTATCGCTCTCTGCCTTACGGCAGGTCGTGGCGTACCTCTCAACACGCTTATGCTTATCACAATCACAAAGAGAAAGTATTTGGCGAATGATTATTCGATTGACAAGGAACAATTCTGTTTTCGCCACACAAAGGAAAACAGGGTGTGAGGATTTTGTCCTCTCACCCTGTAGCCCGTGGGGAACTGCGATTTTCCCCTCTATTCAAAAAACTTTTTTAATTTTTCTTTGAGCCTGTCCATTCGCCTGTAAACAGCCTTCTCGGTTATGTTGAGAGAGTGTGCTATTTCACGGGTAGAATAGCCTTGTATTTTCATTAAGGCGATTTGCAAGGTCAGCTTGTCCACATTCATCAAAACCTGATAGAGCTGCTGATTTTCAATGCTGTCCAGAAAGTCCTCTATGGTCTTTATTTCGGGCTGCTGCGTATCATCTGCAATTCCCTCAAGGTATGTACCTGCTTCCTGCATACGCTGATAGTACCGCCTGTCCGAATTGAAAATCGCCCAATCGTGGGTGCGGAGCGTTTCGATGGTGCTTTCATCAACACCGAGCTTCCTCAACTGCTTTTCTTCGGCTTCTTTCCAGAGCCGCCATTTCTTTTCTTCTCTGGCTTTGTTGTAAGCCATACTGATTTACCTCCAATCTGATTTTTTTTAAAAATCCAGATTGAAAGGCGGCGAACGGCAACCAACACCAGATATAGGCTTGCCTTTCTTTGCGACAAATAACGACAAACAAAAAACCGCAAAGGTAGTCATACCTTTGCGGCTATAAGCGATATAAACTCTATTATATAGATATTTGACTTCTATTTCGAGGGCGTAAGAGTGCCACGAGCAACTGAGGATTTTTTTAACAGGTTATCCTCACTTAATCGTGATACTATGTAAGATAATTGCTGCTTCTGATAAGCAGCAAGGCGGTCACGGCAGACCAGCGCATAAAAAATCCCTCCAAACTCAAAACGGGTTTAGAGGGCGTTGATAATTTTGTTCGGGCGTGACAGAGCAGCCCACCAAAGCACCGTTTTTTTTATTTGGTGGGTTTGTCCAACCTATGTTTATGAAAAGAAAAAGCCGACAAACTGTGATTACTCACAAGTTCATCGGCTCTGCGTCTTATGCGTCTGGCTCTTTGATTACTGTTATATGTAATTCTTTTGCTTTAATTAGTGTTTCCTGCTTGCATTTCGGACAGTAGAGAGGATAATTTATCAAGACGGTATCCATTCTAAGTCTATCACGAGTTTTGTTCTTACAAACAGGACAGTATATCCATTCTGCTTGTTCCATTCGTCCATCTCATTTCTATAACATGGTTATCTTCCTATATTTTTGCTCTCATTATTTTTGTACACTCGACAAATTGCAAGCTCTTATATATTTCAATAGCACTTCTATTTTGCGATACTACAGATAGTTCTATATATTCAGAGCCTCGCCTTTTTGACCAAAGTTTTGCTTCTTCAATCAAAGCCCTACCAATGCCTTGCCCTCTATAAAGGTCGCTAACGACAATATCCATCAAGAGGGTATAGCGGTGAGGAACTATACAGGCATATGGCGGTGTATCAAGTTGTTGCACTAAAACAAATCCAATTATTTGTTCATCTTCTTCCGCAACTAAAATATCTTTGGTATCACTATTTATAACTGATTTCAAAAAATCTACATCTTGGTCAGCTTTCCGATAATATTCAATTTGTAGTTCAGCCATAGTTTGAAATAAGGTTCTATATAATGTGCTGATATTACTTATATCAACCAACTTTGCCAATCGTATTTTCATTCTTTATCTCCTCTTGTGTTATATGTTCCCCACCAATTTGGGCATAAGTCTTTTAATTGCCTTACTTCTGCCTTTTGATAATCAATTAAGATTTCAATTTCACCTGCCCATTGTCCCAACTGCATCATAAATTCACAGCAAGCACCACACGGCAGAGACATAGTTCCGTCAGACATAACGACTGCTAATTTTCGGATTTCACTTTCACCACAAGTAAGCATATGTGCAATCGCATTTCGTTCTGCACACATTCCCAGAGAGCAAGCAGTATCTATACAGATGCCCGTATAGATGTTACCGCTCTTCGTCATAAGTGCTGCTGCAACCTGTCCTGCTTCAATATATCCAGACACCATCTTCGGCTTTAACACGCTATTTGCTGCCTCATAAAGTTGTTCCCATACATTAGTTATTTTCCATTTTTTCTTTCCAAATCATTGTATATTCCGTTTCTCCTGTGGCTTCATCAAGTTCTTCTGACAATATTGAAAACCCTTCTCGGAGATAAAATGAAACAGCCCGCTTATTTTTCTGATACACACCTAATGATAATGTGCTATGCGTTTGCTTCACATATTCTAAAAGATGCTTGCCAATCCCGCAAGAGCGACATTTTCTATCTACAAAAATTCCTGCAATGTATCCGTCTGTAATACCGATAAATCCCCGTATTATCCCATCTTTTTCATAGACAAAAACCTCTGCTTGTAACAGTTGCTCCTGCACCATAGAGAAATTGGAACACCAATATTTTTTGGAAATGAACGGATGTGCGTCCTCATTTCCGTTCAACCATATTTGCATAACCTGTTCGGTATCTGCTGTTTGAAATTCTCGAATCATCTTTCTTGCCTCCTATGTTTTGCTGCATATCGAATTAAAACAAGCGTGGTAAGTGTAAGCATACAAAGTCCTGATATGAAAAACCAGACATTTACCCCTACTTTTTCCGCAATCGGGCTGCTAAAAAGCAATCCAACAGGCATAGGAACAGAAGAAATCAAGGTAAGTACTGAAAAGGCACGCCCCATTTTTTTAGGAGCAACAGTTTCTTGTATATATGCTGTCAACGGTATTGTGTGAACATTCTCTGCCACACCCAAACACATACAAGATGCCGCAAAGAAAAACCACCCTATATAAACTGGCGGTATCACTCCGCAAATGACAGATGCAATGCCCATTCCAAGCAAACCAATAAAAGAAACTCGGATTTTTCGCTCTACTTTTAAAACGCTCGAAAACAAGAGCGATGATACTATCATGCCAATTGCAAAAGACAACTCTACTGCACTTCCGTACATTGCGGACAAATCGAAATAATCGCTTGTCATCAATGGATAAAACGATGATAATGGTGCATAAAAGAACATACAGAGCGCTTCTGCAATGACAATATAGAACAGCTTTTTATCTTCTCTGAACACCTGTAATCCCTCTTTTATCTCTGTAACAAAGCGTTGTTTTTCATTTTCTGTTTTTTCCAGTTTCGGGATTTTAACAACTGCTAAAGCTACACTTGCCAAAATTGCTCCGACAACATCACTCATCAATACGACTGACATCGGAAAAATCGCATATAAGGACGCTCCGATAACTGGACCAAGCAGGAACGAGCCAGAATTTAACAACTGCATCCAACCATTTGTTTTTACAAGCTGGTCTTTTGGCACGAGCTGTGGAATGATTGACTGTATTGCAGGCTGCTGAAATGTACTGCCTATTCCACGAACACAAAGCATAACAAATACTGTCCATACAGGTAAATCGAGAAAGAACAACAGCACTGCGTAAATCAGTGCAATCATTCCCATCGTCATATCCGAAAAGATAGAGATAAACTTTCGGTTATAGCGGTCTGCTGCAATTCCTGCTATCGGACTGAATAAAGACATTGGAAGATAAGCTACAATTCCCGATATTCCAAGCATTAATGGTGAAGATGTTTTTTCGGCAAGCCACCAAATAAGTGCGAACTGAACGCCTTGGCTTCCTAACATTGAAATCGCTTGCCCTAAAGCTACAACAATAAATTGTGATTTCCATTTTTTATTTTTTCCCATATCAAATTGTCCTCTCATTTCAAAATTGTTTTACTTTTTAATAGGGGACAATATCAAGTATGATATCCCCTTACTCAAGTGATGCCGACATCAATCCACCTTCTTTCAAAAGATAATTTGTTTTCTGTTTTATAAGATGTCTTTTAAGTATTTTTTTAGCCCATCACGGTATTTCTGCGTAAGTTCTAAATACTGCTGTTGTTCCTCTGGTGTCCATTCATTCCAGATTTTATTTTCCGCTTCATACAAGCTGTTAAGCTAACTTGTGGAACATATGCCGAACCTTATCTATACGGCTATTCGGGCGGCGGGGTTGGCAAATAAATTTACCAATAGCTGGCTGGTATCCTTTTAACTCTGTCAAGCAGACTCCCTGCCCATTTGTGAAATAAGTTAAATCGTTCCTGTATTCTTGAATACATCTAGCAGGGATTTCTCCTTTCAGAATGACCTCGTCATTCTTTATCTGAGTACTTACAATATCTGCACAATACCTTGGAGCATCATGATACGCCCGTGAGAGATATTCCTGCGGTGCATAAATTTCAAAGTGGAGATATGGCTCTAATAGTTCTGTCCCTGCTTTTTTTAAAGCCTGCTCCAATACGATAGGGGAAAGCAGCCGAAAGTCTGCGGGGGTACTTACAGGACTATAATACAATCCATATTCAAAACAGATTTTACAGTCTGTCACTTTCCATCCATACAGCCCCTGCTCGCAGCCATAAAGAACCCCCTCCATAACCGCATTTTGGAACGATTGATTTAAATATCCAAGTGAAACTCTGCTTTCATACTGCACTCCGCTTCCAATAGGGAGCGGCTCTATGGACAACCCGACAGAAGCCCAGAAAGGATTTGGCGGGACTTCTATGTGGATGGTATATTCTGCTTTTCTAAGCGGTCTTTCCATATATATAACAGTAGGCTCTTTTATTTCTGCCTCCACATGGTATTTTTCCTCAAGGATGGCACAAATGACTTCCATCTGCACATTCCCCAAAAAAGAAAGTATAATCTCATGCGTTGTAGTATCCACATAATATTTTAAAAGAGGGTCGCCATCTGAAATTTCTGTAAGTGCCCCAAGCAATATTTCCCGCTGTTCAGATTTCTTTACTGCAATCGTTGTTTGGAGCATAGGGAGAGGATTTTCAATAAATTTTCTCTGCGGCAACAGCATTTCGTTCCCCAAAATACTGTTTAGCTGCAAAACATCATTTGGTAAAATTACAATATCACCAGAGCAGGCTGTATCGGATGAATATAATTCACCGTTTGTCGGAACACACATCTCTGTGATTTTTATTTTCTCTTTTTCAGATATTTTAATAACATCCCTCAAATGCAATGTTCCGCTATATATACGCACATAAACAAAACGCCGCCTTTTCTCTGAATATTCAATCTTAAAAACCTGCCCGCATAGTTCAGATTGACCTTCAGGCGTTGATGAATAAAACTTACTGGCAATCACTTCTATAAGCTGCCGAATCCCCAGATTGTTTTTAGCACTTCCGTGATAAACGGGAAATAACGTTCCGTTTTGGAATCTCCTGTTTTCTTCCTGTTCCAGTTCTGACATTTTAAACGGTTTCCCTGACATATATTTCTCTAATAGTTCATCGTTTCCCATAATTACCGCATCCCACTGTTCCATATCGTCATTGTCCGTTACATTTATATGGGGATGCTGCCCAACCTTTTGCTTCACTATAATTTCCGAAGAAAGCTTTGCTTTCATTTCTTGATATACCATTGGCAAATCAATCCCCTCTTGGTCAATTTTATTGATGAAAAAAATTGTCGGAATCTTCATTGTCTGTAGTGCATGAAACAGTATACGGGTCTGTGCCTGTATGCCATCCTTTGCAGAAACTAATAATACTGCTCCGTCTAATACGGATAAAGAACGGTATACTTCCGCCAAAAAATCCATATGGCCTGGCGTATCTATAATGTTGACTTTTACATCCTCCCACTGAAAAGATGTCACTGCTGTCTGGATAGTGATTCCCCTTTGACGCTCCAAATTCATTGTATCTGTCCTTGTTGTGCCTTTATCTACGCTCCCTGGTTCTGCAATTGCACCACTGGTATACAATAAACTCTCCGTTAATGTTGTCTTTCCTGCGTCAACGTGAGCCAGAATGCCTAAGTTAATTATTTTCATGTGATTTTCCTCCTATCAACACCCAAAAAAGGGCATAAAAATACCCAGTGATAAATACTCCTATCACTGGGTAAATAACTCCAATAGCCCCAAAACACTTATATGTTTTCGGGCATATAAAATTACATGATAAAAGTATTCTTAAACTGGGTACAAAAAACTAAGCCCCATATTAAAAGTGAAACGGGACTGCTACTTTTTGTTCCCACTATCAAATTGACAGTTTATTTAAGAATACCTTGCCGCATATTTATTAACTCCTTGTATAATACTGAATCTAATTATATTCCTTAACCCTTTATTTGTCAAGCTGACAAACTAAAGCAGAAAAAGCGGCAGGATTTCCCCCTGCCACTAATCATCTGTTTATGCAAAAATAATTTCCTTTTCCACAATCTCCCTCGCACAAGCCCTTATGTTATTGAGGCATCCTGTCCATTCTAAGGCGTTTTCTGCCTTTAGCTGTTCCGTTATGCCCTGTGCCTGTTTCATACCCTCTATGAGCCTTTCAAAGCGTTCCTGTGCCTGTCTGTCAATGTCGGCAAGGTAAGCGTTAAGTCTGCCGCTTGTAAGAAGATTGGTGTATGTAACTTTGCAGTGATGCTTCAGATAATCCAAATGCCGCTGTCCCCAGATGCCTATCGGCTGTTCTTCTTCGGCGGGTACAGTTAAGCACGGTATTAAATAATCGCCTTGCCTTTCGTATTTGCCGCCCATTTCCTCAAAAATTGTCTTTGCCATTGTCTGTTACCTCCACATTCTTTTTTATTTTGAATGTCCGCAAAATCCGTCCTACATCAGCTGCTCAGCCTTCTGGATGAAACAATGCCCGGCATTACGACCATTCTTCCTCTTAAAAGCAGAGATCCCGACAACTGTGTGCTTCTGCGTTTCATTAAGCGTTTCAAGTCTTTCGATGTAATCCGTAAGATGGGCAAGACACGTTTCCTGGACAGCTATCAAGTCCTAGTCAAAAAGACCAAGGATCGTTTTGCCGGTTCTAAGGGACTGGCTATCTATGAGCTGATCCTTAACAGTGTTACCACCCGTGGAGAAAATCCCTTATCCGCAATGACTCAGGATCAATGTGTTGATCTCGTATCCACATCTCAGAAAGCTGCCGATGAGATCAATCTTCAAATGCGGATCATAGCAGAGACCATGCCGGAGTACAAAGTGCTTCGTTCTATGGCCGGCGTGGGGGACCGACTGGGACCGATCATTCTTGGAGAAATCGGTGACATTCGCCGTTTTCACAGTGGCAAAGCACTCAATGCTTATGCCGGCAATGATGCTCCGCCATATCAGTCCGGACAATTCGAGAGCCGGAATCGTCACATCTCCAAACGTGGCAACCCGGCTCTCAGAAAAGCTTGTTTTGAGGTAATGCAGGCTCTCAAACTGACAAAACCTCAGGACGATCCTGTTTACCTTTTTCTGCTCAAAAAGGAACAGGAAGGGAAACCATACAACGTAGCCAAAATGGCTGCCGTCAATAAGTTTCTGCGGATCTACTACGCTCGTGCAATGGAGTTGTACAAGTAAATCTGTCCGCTTTCATTATAGCTGTTAACTGCCGGCCTGCAACAGCAGGTCTTATTAAGGTTACTCTCTTTTTTGTTCTCAAGGTTCTCGAAATCTTCAAAAATCTGCTTGACAAACATTAGCAAGATTTCTATTTTCGTTTCCATAGCATAGTGTACTCTTTTTCACCAGTAGCTTCAT
>NZ_JAJCKS010000043.1:0-12775 GCF_020558815.1 Blautia sp. 210820-DFI.6.14 | reverse complement strand
AATATCAAAAGTTTATTTCCTGTTCAAGCATTTTTCTCACATGCACCAGCGAATCCTGCACACTATACACCAATTCCCGTATCTCCTCTGTTGGCTGTAAAAGATCAGGTACCATAATTGCTTTGGCACCTGCGGCATGTGCTGCACGTATACCATTATAGGAATCCTCAATAATAAAAGAATCTTCAGGCAATACATTCAACTGTCTGCAGGCTTCCATAAAAATATCAGGTGCAGGTTTACTCCGTTCAATCATATCTCCGCCAATAACGACACTAAAATAATCCAAAAGACCTCCATCTGCCAGCTCCTGTTTTACAGTCTCACGATTTGTTGAGGATGCCACTGCTGTTTTTATTCCATTGTCTTTTAACCACTGCAATAACTCTTTAATCCCCTGTTTCTGTGGCAGCTTCGCACCTGCATACCGGCTTAGAAAAATCTCTCTTTCTTTTTCAGAATAAAATTCAAAATCAAACGTTTCACCATAAGTCGCCTTAAAAATCTGCACAACTGCCTTTTCATTTACTCCCAGACAACGATAACAGGTATTTTCAATATTCTGGATACCATATCTGCGTGCAACCTCTTTCCAGCACTCAATCCCTTTTGCTTCTGAATCAAAAATAACGCCATCCATATCAAATATGACTGCCTGCATCTTTTTCCTCCTTCGTAAAAAGGCTGCAGCCTTTCGGGCTGCAGCCACAGATACATAATTTAATATTCCATCTGACGGTAATATCTTCTGGTTGTCAACGGATGATTTCTTTCTTTCTCAAGATGGCAGCTGAGACGTTCAGTGATCGCATACATAACCATCGGAGAAACAATCTTACGGAATTCCGGATCTGTAAATGGAAGTTCAACCTCTTTTGTATCAAATTTATTGACACAGATATTTGTTCCGAATTTTTCTTTGATAATCTTCTCAGAAAATGTATCTACACGATCCATCAGCGGTCTGGTTTCATCCTCTCCATAGAAGAGAATCAGACTCATGCCCTCTTCCAGCAGCTCGATCGTGCCATGGAAAAACTCTGCGGCATGGATGGATTTTGTTTTGATCCACTGCATCTCTTCCAGAATACACATCGCATAGTCGTAAGCTTCGCCCCAGAGCATACCGGAACCGATAACCATATGATAATCTGTATCTTTATGTTCTGCTGCCATCTTGGCACAACGGTCTTCATACTGCTCTTTCGCTTTCAGCAGATACGGAACGATCTTTGCGTACTCATCCATGAACTGATCATATTTCGGGAACTCCCCTGCATTCTTCATAAACCGTGCGATCATGGTGATCATATAGGTATAAATTGCCTCACACAGACAATCATCTTCTGCAAAACTGAACAGTTTATAATCTGCATATTCACAAACCGGTGTATTGTCATTGGATACATACACGATGGTTCTTGCGCCGGCCTCTTTACAGAACTTTGCAGCTGCTACGATTTCTTTCGTATTACCGCTTCTTGTAGAGAATACGCAGACAGAATCTTTTGTAAATTTCTTCGGCGGAGCAGCCATAAATTCTGCTGCGATCACGCTGACCGTATCAATCGAAGAAGAACCGTCCATCCAGTATTTCATCGGCAGGGAATGTGCATATGTACCGCCACAGCCGATAAAGAATATATTGGAATATCCTTCTTTACAGATCTTGTCTACTGCGGCTTCAATCTGCGGTCTTAAATTGATTGCATCGGTAACTACTTTCTCGTAACGAGGCACATTAAAGTTAAACATTATATTTTCCTCCTGAATTAAATTTCATATTGTAATTTTTATTTAGATACTATTATATTAATATTCCAGTCTCCTGTAATAACGGCGGATATCCAATGTGTGCTTACGAACATCTGCAAGGTTTGTATAAGCTCTCTCATAGATAGCCCACAGCATAACTGGTGAAAGCAGCCAGCGGAATTTATCGCTGATACCCGGGAACTCGTAATCCTTAGTATCGAAGACAAACAGCTGATCCGTATGTTTCTGCACAAAGTGGATAACTCTCTCATCCAACGGTCTTGTCGGACCCTCACCCATGCCGACACATACCAGAACACCTTTTTCCACCATTTCAATCGTGCCGTGGAAAAATTCTGCTGAATTTACAGATTTTGTACGGAGCCACTGGCACTCTTCGAGTACACACATGGCCATGGAATATGTATGTCCCCAGGTCATACCGGAACCAATCCAGATCTGATACTCTTTATCTTTATCTGCAAACATCGCTGCATATGCTTTTCCTTTTTCATCAGCAGCCTTCTGTACAGATACCAGAAGATTACCAAGGTTTTTCAACTCATCAGCAAACTGCGGATAATCTGCAAATTCGCCACGGTTATACATAATCTTACCTACAACGAAGATAGCCATAAGATCATGTGGATCGCCTTCTCCATAACATACAGAATAGGTAGTTGCTTCTTTTAACGGAGAATTTTCTTCACCGCAGAAAGAAATAGTTGTTACATTTCTCTCTGCCAGCCATTTTGCTACAGCAACTGTTTCCTTCGTATCACCGGATTTTGACGTCAGGATTGCTACCGTTTTATCTGTCACCATGGCATTTCCGGTTACCATCAACTCTGCCGGGATTTCTGTGAACACCGGAATCTTTGACATACTCTTCATCATATAGGCAAATGGTTCAAGTGCTGCCAGAGATCCACCTGCGGAAGTAAACAGAATATTGTCAAATCCCGCTTCGCAGACTTTATCAGCAACCGCTTCAAGTTCACCACGCAGTGCATACAGCTTGTCGGCTTTTTCAATAATTTTTTTCTCATCAAAATCAATCATTGTTTTTCGTCCTCCTGTTTTATTTCTCATGATTGTTTTCCTTGTTTTCTTGTAAACTCATATTATCATGTATTAATGCATGTGTCAACATGTATTTTGATGTATTATTATTTTTCTTGTTTTATCCTTTGACAGCACCGGAATTCATACCATCTACAAAGTACTGTTGCAGACAAATATATACAACTACCATTGGCAGTGCTGCTAACGTCAGACCTGCGATCAGAACGCCCCACTGTGTCTGACTGGTTGAACGAATGGCAAAAATTGCCAGCGGCACAGTTTGCAGCTCGCGGCCTTCAGAAAATACAAGGGCAAAGGCAAAATCATTCCAGATATACCTGGCACTCATAACAGCTGTTGTTGCAATTACCGGCTTACTCATTTTCAATACAATGTTAAAAAATACCTGACGGATCGAACACCCATCAATGATAGCCGCTTCCTCTACTTCCACCGGAAGGTTGAGCATAAAGGACCACATCAGGAAGAATGAGAATGGTACTCTGTATGCAATATAAGGAATCAACATACCGATCCTTGTATTGTACAGGCCAATCGTAGAGAGCATCTTATAAATGGGGATCAATGAACACTGCGGTGCAAGCATCATGCCTGATAATACAAACATAAAAACAAGATATTTATGTTTAAACCTGAATCTGATAATTGCATAAGCCGCCATGCCTGAGATCAATACTACAAAGAATGTACCTACAACTGTAAAGAACAAACTGTTGAGTACTGACTTCTGTATATAGGTCGTCCATACATAGATATAATTTGAAATTTTCCAGCTCTCCGGCAGACTCCACGGAGATGAAAAAATATCTGCATCTGACTTAAATCCACTCAGAACCATCCACAAAAGGGGAAATAAAATGACCACAATATACAGAGCCATAAGGATATGAACGATTCCTCTTAATACTTTCGTTCTTTTGCTCATCTTAGGATTCCCCCTTCATCGTTTCTTTTACGTTATACATTCGCATCTGGATAAACGAAAAGATAAACGTAATCACAAACAGCAGTACTCCGATGGCACTGGCATATCCCATATTATCTTTTCTGAATCCAGTCTTATACATTAATGTTGCCAGGACTTCTGTTGCATTGCCGGGACCTCCACTGGTCATAACATACACTTCATCAAATACCATAAATGCGCCGATAATCGTAATCGTTGTGTTCATCAGGATTGTAGATTTGATCATCGGGATCGTAATCTGGAAAAAAGTCTGGAAACCATTGGCGCCATCGATAGAAGCTGCTTCATATATTTCGCGGGGTACGCTCTGCAGACCTACCGTATACAGCATGACCATCTCACCGATATACTGCCACTGCGAAACCATGATAACCGACCACATTGCCGTCTTACTGTCGCCTAAGTAGTCATGTGCAATTGCACCCAGTCCAATCTTTTCCAGCACCGGATTTACAAAACCAATAGATGGATTGTATGCAATAACCCATAACAGACCAATGGCCGTCAGAGAGACAACCGCAGGGATAAAGATAATAACACGTGTCATAGATGCGAATCTCCTATTTGCAAAATTATTGAGGAGATGTGCTATGATCAGTGCCAGACCAACCTGGAAAACAATAGATATAACGGCATATTTCGCATTATTCAGCAAAGCATGCCAGACTTTCTCATCTGCAAATAGTTTCTGAAAATATTTTAATCCGACAAATTCCATGGATTTGGAATATGCGGTCCATTTAAACATGCTGTAATACACATTCAGTATTACAGGTAAAAATATCAGCAATGCCACAAGCAATACTGCCGGAAGCAGAAAAATGCAAAGCATTTTTTTATTTTTATATAATGTCGTCATATGTCAAACCTTTCCGGCAAATATCCGGTATCCCGCCGCAGTAGAATACCGGATCGCCATTCTTGTTACTGATCTGCAGCAACTTCTTTTGCAGTTTCTGATACTTCTTTCATAATAGATTCACCGTTTTCATCTTCGAAAATAGTCTGGCAGCCGATCAGATATGTATCTGCTACGGTCTGGTTCAGAGCACAGTCAAGCCATTCTGAAATACCAGGTGCATCCATATTCTTATTAATGATCTCAAGAGTTTCCGACATGCACTTATCAGCATCAAGCTGTACATTTGTACACGGAAGGAAACCAAGTTCATATACTATCTTTGCCTGTACTTCATCGCTTGTCAGCCATTTCAGGAATGTAATTGCCTCATCAGGATGTTTGGATGCTGCATTGACCATGAATACATCCGGACCACCTGTGATATATCCACTGGCTCCTGCTTCTCCTTCGATCTCCGGGAAATCAAAATATCCCCAGTCATCGCCCAGCTTGTCATCATATGCTTTCAGGTTCTGTACCTCTTCGTACACCATGCCTGCAGTGCCTTCCTGCACCATCGACTCTGACATCTCCCATGTACAGGAGTTTACATCTGTATTTACATATCCCTTATCCAGAAGCTCTTTCATCATATCCAGGGCTTTCGCATATCCGGCATCTGTAAAATCTGTATTTTCAAGACTGTAGTTGCTCTGAATTGTATCCTGCGGAACCAGTTTTCCATTTAACGTTGTAATATAGTGGCAGACAACCCAGGAATACTGATTACCCAGTGCGATCGGTGTTACACCACTGGCTTTAATCTTTTCGCAGACATCCAGAAATTCATCCCATGTCTTCGGTGTCTCTGTGACCCCTGCATTCGCAAATACCTGCTTATTGTAAACAATCTCTTTTGAAGAATAATCCCATGGGATTGCCCAGTAAGAACCATTCTTATTGCAGGTCTCCAGCATTGTCTGGTTAAAGCTGTCTTTCCATGCACTGTCATCTTCCAGATACTTGCTGATATCCATGGCATTTCCGGAGTCCACATACTGAGTAATTCTCTCTCCACTCCATGTAAAGAAAATATCCGGTGCATCTGCACTGCCAAGGAGAACTCGTGTCTTATCTTTGATTTCCTCATCACCGTAGGATGTCATTTCTACCTTAATATTCGGATTCTTTTCTTCAAACTCTGCAACGATATCGTTGAAGTACTGCATTCGTTTGTCTTCCGGGAACTTATGCACAAACTTAATCGTTACCTGTCCGTCTGCTGCCGATGTGTCCGCTGCCTGACTTCCATCTGAAGCTGTACTTCCACCACAACCTGCAAATGTTGTCATTCCAAGAGCCGCTACCGTAAGAGCAGCTACTGCTTTTTTCCATTTTCTTTGCATCTTTCTTCCTCCTTAAACTTTAACTGTATTTCTTTTCCGCCCAAGCATGTATTATTATGTTCTGTGATGTCATATTAACACATCTTATCACATTGGTCAATCCCTATCTTACATTTTTTATATTTTAGCAGATTTTTATGTTGTTTTTTTATGCAACTTGCCAAAAAATTGTTTTTTAGCACTTGCACTTGATAAAACATGATGGTACAATATCACTAACATATCATATATCGTAAATAAATAAGGAGTTGTAATACCATGTTAAAACACGACAGTGCCATTCCACTCTATCAGCAGATTGAGAATGACATCAAAGAAAAAATTGCATCTGGCGAATACCAAGCAGGACAAATGCTCCCCAGTGAAAATAAATACTGCGAGATGTATAAGGTAAGTCGCGTTACTGTCCGAAATGCCATCACCGATCTCGTAGACGAAGGAATTCTCATCCGGAAACACGGAAAGGGAACATTTGTTGAAAACCAGAAAATCCAGAATAATCTGATTAAGTTTCAGGGATTTACCAGCACCTGCCGTGAAAATAATATCAAAATGCAAACACATATCCTGTGTGTCTGCCGCCAGGAAGCATCTTTGTACGACATCCGTACACTGGATCTCAAAGAAGGGGATGATGTTATCTATATCAAGCGTATTCGCTATGCCAATGATCAGCCTGTGATCATAGAACACGTACATCTTCCTTACCGGCAGTATGCATTCCTGCTGGACGAGGATCTTGAAAATCGTTCCCTTTATGCAACAATCGAACAGCATACCGGTGCAAATCCGGAAAATTATTGTTTTGTAAAGCTCTGTCTGGAGGCCAGTGCCGCTACCCCGGAAGAATCTTTGTTTCTGGATATTCCAGCCGGAAGTCCCCTGTTTGTTCTGAAAGAAGAAGTTATTTCCGATACCGGAGCACCTATTCACTGGACCAAACAGATCATGTCCGGAAGCTACTTTAAATTTAATCTTTCTAATGAGGTCAATCATTTATCCATTAACATTGACTAAACCAAAGGCGGAATACTTCCAGCTTGAAAGTATTCCGCCTTTTCATTATTATCCATCAAAAAAGGAAACAGCTTCTTTATATCTGTTTCCTTTCATGTCTTATAGTTTCACAGTATTTTCCAACAGACAGTCTATGACCGCAGCTATCCCATCATCATCGTTAGAAGGCGCAATACAATCTGCAGAAGCCTTTGTTTTTTCACTGCCATTTGTCATTGCAACACCGATTTCCGCGTAAGAGATCATGGAGATATCATTAAATCCATCTCCACAGGCCACCAGATTCTGTTTGTTCAGCTGTAACTGTTCCAGCACACGGGCGAGAGTGCCTGCCTTATCAATGCCATTTGCCGTCACCTCAAGAAAATATGGTTCCGAACGGCAGATGCTTAATTTCTCCCCCCAGTATGCTTTCATCTTTTCTTCTACCTGCTGCAGATAATCACCGTCTGCTGTCAGCAGACATTTTGTCACAGGAAATATCACATAGTCTGAAAATGATTTTACCTGTTTTATTTTCATGTGATTGATCTGGCTTTCTTTCACACAGTAGATATCCTCTGGCTGTTCCGTGATAATACAGTCATCTTCATAGGTCATAATATTGACACCAAACTCTTTTGCCTGTCTGGCAAGTACCGGAATCACATCCTGAGGCAGATTTTTTTCATAAAGGTATCTTCCTGTCTTACAATCCATGACACGCCCACCGTTATAGGCCAGGATATATCCCCCTTTTTCCGGCAGACCAAGTGTCTCTGCCACAGGTACAATGCCATATGTCGGACGTCCGGAAGCCAGTATGATTCTTCCTCCGGCTGCCACAAATTGATCCAGTGCGTGCTGTACCTTTCCGGTCACCTTTTTTTCTGAATTTGTCAGAGTTCCATCTATATCCAATGCAAGAAGACATTTTGCTGGATCCATCTTTCTTTGTCTGAAAATTTCTCTCATAGTCCTCATCTCCATCAGAATGACGTATCCAGCATGATGTGATACAGATTACGGTCCAGATCCTTTTTCATGGCCAATGCTTCTTCCAGATCCAGATCCACGATACAGTCGCTTCTCTGTGCAATGACCCGATCTCCAATGCCCTGTTCAAGGAGTTCCACAGCTCTGTGTCCCATCTGTGTCGCAACAACACGGTCTTTTAATGTAGGTGCACCACCTCTCTGGATGTGTCCCAGCACCGTCGCACGGCTCTCTACTCCTGTCATGGCTTCTATCTTTTCAGCAATCTCATGAGGTTTTCCGTATCCTTCAGATACTATGACCACAAAATGCTCTTTGCCGATCTCTCTGGCTTTAAATATATGTCTGGCAATATCCTCGATGCTGTTCGGGATTTCCTCCGTAATAATACCGATGGCGCCGGTTGCAATCCCCGTATTCAGAGCTACATGACCGGCATGCCGTCCCATGACTTCCACTACGCTGCATCGTTCATGCGATTTGCAGGTATCATCCAGTTTATCTACACATTCAATAACCGTGTTCATAGCCGTATCAAAACCAATAGTGTATTCTGTACAGGCAATATCATTATCAATAGTTCCTGGAATGCCAATACATGGTAGTCCCAGTCTCGACAGGAAACCTGCGCCTTGGTAAGAACCGTCACCACCAATCACAACCAAGCCATCAAGCCCCAGCTCTTTTGCGTTCTGATATGCAATTTCACGATATTTTTCTTCATAAAATTCTTTACATCTGGCAGTTTTTAATATGGTGTCTCCACGTTGGATAATTCCCGACACACTTCGGGCGTCCATACGTGTGATATTTTTCTCCAACAGGCCATTATACCCACGAATTACCCCCACCGGTATAATGTCCTTTGTTATGGCAGTACGTACGACTGCACGGATCGCGGCGTTCATTCCCGGTGCATCACCACCGCTGGTTAATACACCTATGCATTTTTTATCACGTACCATTCCTCAGTCTCTCTTTCGTATAGAATCCACAGGCACGCCACAACCATAGGCACCTTTGATCCGGCAGGTCTGTCTCGCTTTCAGATTTCCCATACACATAGCCATTTCTATAGCATGTGTCTTTACATCTTCCACATTTTTCTGTTGAATAAAGTGCTCGTCTGACACCGTCGCCATCTGATACATTCTTTTTGTAATCTCAATATATGTAGAAATAAATCCACTGATCCAGGAATCACCACAACCTGTTGTATCTATGGCACCACCCTCAATATTGTAAGGTTTTTTCGTATGTACAGTATGTCCATCATACACCCAGGCACCTTGAGTTCCCATGGTGAGAATTGCCATACGACAATGTCTGCCATCAACTACTTTTTTCAGGACAGACATGTTCTCTTCTTCAGTCTTATCATCCCTGCCGGAAAACAAAGCAAAATCCGCCACCTCAGAAAGACGACTGATTTTTTCATCATCCCACTCTATAGAAAAATCATATAATAAAGGAATTCCGGCATCTTTGATTTTTTCCAGTTCATCATCAATATAGCTATAACAACTTGTATGCACAATATCAAATTTTTTCAGATACATGATCAGTTTTTCATCCAGCCTTAACGGAGAAGCTTTTAACAGACCACCATCATTTTCATCTCCGATAATCCTGTCTCCATCTACTAAATTGATAAAACATCTGCCGGTTTCTCCATGTCCCACAGGGGACATGTCATATGCAACCTGATTTTTCTTCAGCGAATCTGTAATTACTTTGGCATAGTCATCATCTGCCAGTACACCAACATAGGCAGCCTTGTGTCCCATCTGACTGCAATATACGGCTACATTCACACAGTTTCCACCAGGGTTTACGATTCCGTCAATGTAGTTGATATCTACTACATTGTCACCCACACATGCAATTTTTATCATACATTTTCTTCCTTTCCATGGCATTTTTCTTTTTTACATATATTAACATGTTATATTACAACTGTCAACATATGCTATATATGTATTATATTTTTCTGTTAATTTGAAAGCACATCTCTGAACTTTTTACAGTTATTGTAATTCAGAATACAAGTAAATTATTTCTTCTCCGCTTCTTTAAACATATTTACGATCAATTCCACAATATAAGCTGCGGCCTCTACCGGCGGCAAGCATTTCATCACCTGTCGTACCATTGTCTAATAACCACTCTCGAAGTTGTGCAATTGTCCCATCTTTTATCTCACAATACGCTGCCATATCCAAATCATCCAAAATAATCCTTGTCACCTGATCCTCTTCATAAGGCACCGCCGGATTTTCTGTTAAGTCTTTTACAGTAAGCTCTGACAGCACTTTTTTAGCTGCAATTCGTTCCAGGGTGGATTCTGCTGCAATTCCACCTTCTAAAGGTCTTCCTATATCAATAAAATCACCATTCCCGCAATTCACCTGGTCAAGGCACAATATTTCCTTTTTATGATTTTGGGGAAGCCTTCTGCTGATTGCCTGTCCTAATGCTTTTGCAAATTCAGCTTGTAAAATCATGGGAATCATCACGTTTTCAAATATTCCAGCTGTTGGTCTATGGATGCGATTTCCTCTTCATTCCTGCAATATACTTTCTGTACCGGAAGATTTTTCACAGGATACACCACATTTTTAGCATATATAGTACTTCCTGATACTTCCATACTGCAATTTCCTGCTCCAATTACAGTCGCACGCACTGTTTCTTCACCGGCTGTTATCTTTTGTTTTCTCCACAGCGGATTCTCTCTAATAGCTTCACTCAGAAATAATTTGTTCATTCTGACTCAATGCTGCTCCTGATCCTTTGCCTGGCAGCAGACTTTCCAGATCCGGACCCGCTGACGCAACCACAAACTCTCCTGCCAACTCTGCAATAGATTCCGTCACCATACGGGCGTTTCTTTTTTTGGCACTTTCTCCAGTAATGATTACAGCACCACTTCCAAGCATATCCGGTGTCATTCCTGCATTTTCATATTCCATAGAAATGATATATGCGACTTGTTCACTGTCAATTTCATCATCTCTCGTTAAAGGTGTAAAATATATGTTGCTTTTATAAATAACTTCCCGATTAGTTACTTCCACTTTTGGGGTAACACCGTATCCTCCTGTTTTTCCATGGTAAACCGGCTAAAAATCACCTGCGTTGTGGTCGTTCCTATATCAATCCCAGCACTTAAAATGATTTCTGACATATATCCTCCACTCTTTTAATCCTTTATTTTGAGCTGTATTCTCCGACAACGTTTAACTTTCTTCCTTAAATTCATCATAAATGACAACAAGAATACCAAGACAGATCAATACACACCCAGCTATCTTTACATAATTTATATTTTCCCCTAAAAACAACACACCAACAATCAGACAGGTCAACGGCTCAAACATGGAAAAGACAGAAGCCACCATACCGCCAATATATTTGACACCAATCTGAAATAACATAGTTGCCAGTAAAAGCGATAATGATGCCTGTATAGCTGTATAGCCCCAGGCCGCTGCTGTCTGCGTCACAAAAATCTGTCGGCCTAAAACACCGTACACAAACGTCAACACCAGCCTCACAAGTGTCATGTTAAAGCAGATAAACAGACAATTTTCACGGTCAAAATGTGTCTTTTCCAGAAAAATCACATAACCGGCATATGTAAGACCAGACAACAATGCCAGTAAAATACCTGTCCCTGCTTTATCCCCTGAAAGGTCTGAAATAAAAACAACACCTAAAACACTCAACACAAGGGCTATTGTTTTTCCTTTTGTCATTTTCTTATTCAAAAGCCAGACACTTCCAATGGCCACATACACAGGATAGGTAAAATGTAATATGGTGGCAATACCACTGGCAATATATGTAAATGCAGTAAATAAAAGCAGTGTTGTCACTCCACCCAGGGTTCCAATCAGTATGAGCCATCCACACTCCTCTTTTTTAGGTATGATGCGTATATGACAGACACATGCAATAAGTATTGTCAATACAATACAGATGACAGATGCGTAAAATGTAAATGCAATCGGATTGCTTCCACCTGCATAGGCGTTTGTTGCGCAATATGCATTAAAACCAAACAATGTTGCAGATAAAATAGCACAGGCCGATCCTATCCCTTTCTTTTTCAGTTTTTTTCTTTCCATTTTTCTTCCCATTTTCCTTTCTTCTTGTATTTTCTTGTATCTACTTCTTTGTTTATATATATAATATCATAATACAAGTTTGTCAAGTACAATCATAAATTGTTATACGTTGTGTCATTATACCTTTCATCCTTTCCAAACAGAAAAGACGCAAGCCACTTTAATATGACTCACGCCTTTCTCTACTCATTTTTTAATTTTTAGTAATTCATTACTATTTTCTCGCACATTCGCTCACGTTTCCCCGCAATACACTGATCCCATGTTCCAGGTGCGGCAGCAGATACTCCAGTGCCTCCTGTACCGCCTTCGGACTGCCGGGCAGATTGACGATCAGGGTACGGCCCCTGAGCCCGCTGACAGCACGGCTGAACATTGCACGGGGAGTGATCGTCATCGAATAATTGCGGATTGCATCGGCAATGCCGTTTGCCATACGGTCACAGACAGCGATCGTAGCCTCCGGTGTGATATCCCGCACGGAAAATCCTGTACCGCCAGTGGTAAAGATCACATGCACCTGCCGCTGATCGGCCAGACGCTTTAATTCCTTCTCAAGCGGTTCCCTCTCATCCGGCAGAAGCAGATATTCGACCAC
>NZ_JAJCKS010000042.1:0-13056 GCF_020558815.1 Blautia sp. 210820-DFI.6.14 | reverse complement strand
ATACTGTACGGGAAATGAATGATATGCAAAATAGGATCATATGCGTCAAGTGTTCAGCGAATGGGGAGTTGTCGCCGAAACGAAAAGTCCGTCTTACGGTATATGATCCGCACCCGTTGCAACAATATAAGAGGATATCTCATATTGTGTAGGGATACGTTTTTCGACATACGTTCTATCACAATTGGAGATATCTTTTTCGCTTTAACGCGCTATCAGCTCGACAAAAAAAAGACAATCTCCACAGTACACGATATCATGTTTAACAGGAGGTTGTTTTTTTAATGGTAGATAAACAGAAAGTAGAACAGGCAATCCGTCTCCTTCTTGAAGGAATCGGTGAAGACACAGAACGTGAAGGTCTCAAAGATACTCCGGACCGAATTGCACGTATGTGTATGGAAATTTATGGTGGACTGGATGAAGAAGCGGATCATCATCTTGCCAAACAGTTTGAAGTAGAAAATAACGAAATGGTACTGGAAAAAGATATTACTTTCTATTCTATGTGTGAACATCACCTGATGCCTTTTTATGGCAAAGCTCATGTAGCTTATATTCCAAATGGCAAAGTAACCGGTCTCAGTAAACTTGCCCGTACTGTTGATGTCTATGCAAGAAGACCGCAAATTCAGGAACGCCTGACTGTACAGATTGCCGATGCACTGGAACGTGCCCTGAATCCTAAGGGTATCATGGTAATGCTGGAAGCGGAACACACCTGCATGACCATGCGTGGAATCAAAAAACCAGGAAGCAAAACGATTACTACCGTTACCCGCGGTGATTTCAAGACAGACCGTGAACTTCAGAAACAGTTCCTCTCCATGGTAAAAGACTGATGCATACCGATATGACAAGAGTAAATGCTATCTGGCAGCATCCTCTCTATCAGCAAAATCTGAAAGATCTTATACACCTTGAAGCTGACCGTATCTTCTGCCGTCATACACCGGAACATTTTCTGGATGTCGCAAGACTTGCTTACATATTTGCACTGGAACGAGGACTTAACTGCTCCCGTGAACTTATCTACTGCACTGCACTTCTCCATGATATCGGTCGCGTCAGACAGTATATGGATGGTACCCCGCATGACGAAGCCGGTGTACAGATTGCTGAACAGATTTTATCTGATCTTGCTTTTTCTTCTGCAGAAAAAGAGCAGATTCTGACGGCAATCGGGGAACATCGTTCCTCAAAAAATGAAGCTTATTCCCTGAGCCGGATTCTTTATGAAGCAGATAAAAAATCCCGTATGTGTTTTCTCTGTCCTGCAGAAAAAGAATGCTACTGGGATCTTTCAAAAAAAAATATGATGATTCAATATTAAAAGGAGAATCTTAGATCATGAAAATCGGAAATCGTGAATTTGATGTAAAAAACAGAACTTATATTATGGGCATCCTGAACGTGACACCGGATTCTTTTTCTGATGGTGGCAAATGGAATACTATGGACCATGCTCTGATGCATGCAGAAGCTATGATCAAAGACGGTGCTGATATTCTGGATGTCGGCGGTGAATCCACCCGTCCGGGGCATACTCCGGTCAGTGCCGAAGAAGAAGCAGCACGTGTCGTTCCGGTCATCGAAGCACTTCGTAAACGTTTTGATGTACCAATCTCTGTAGATACTTACAAAGGAAGTGTTGCAGATGCAGCTGTCCAGGCAGGTGCCGATCTGGTCAACGATGTCTGGGGGCTCAAATATGATCCGGATATGGCCAGTGTCATCGCCAAACATGATGTAGCCTGCTGTCTTATGCACAACAAAGCCAACACAGAATACAATAACTTTCTCATAGATATGCTTGCTGAGACACAGGAATGTGTCAATATTGCCCGAGGAGCCGGAATCAAAGACGAACGAATCATTCTTGATCCGGGCGTTGGATTCGGCAAAACATATGAAATGAATCTGGAGACCATGAATCATCTGGAACTTTTTCAGCATCTCGGGTTCCCGGTCCTGCTCGGAACCTCCCGTAAGTCCATGATTGGTCTTACTCTGGATCTTCCGGTTGATCAGCGTGTAGAAGGCACCGTTGCCACTTCTGTCATCGGTGTCATGAAAGGCTGTGCTTTTGTCCGCGTACATGATATCAAAGAAAACAAACGTGCTATCCTTATGACTGAAGCAATTCTTGGAAGGAATATAAAATAAATGGATAAGATTGAGATCAAAAACCTGGAGATTTTTGCAAACCATGGAGTTTTTCCGGAGGAAAATATTCTCGGCCAGAAATTTGTTATTTCTGCCACTCTTTACACGGATACCCGAAAAGCAGGTCTGACCGATGAACTGACTGCTTCTATTCATTATGGAGAAGTCAGCCATATGATCACCAAATTCACAAAAGAGCATACTTATAAACTTCTGGAGGCACTTGCAGAAAATCTCTGCCAGATGCTGCTTCAAGAGCTTCCGCTTCTCAAAATGATCACTCTGCGTGTTGAAAAGCCATGGGCTCCGGTCGCTCTCCCACTCGAAACGGTTGCTGTGGAGATCACCCGCGGATGGCATACTGCCTATGTAGCCTTTGGTTCCAACCTTGGGGACAAAAAGAAGTTCCTGGATGATGGCATTCAGGGACTCCGTACTACTCCTTCCTGTGAAGTAGAAGCTGTATCTGAATATTTAGTTACAGAACCTTATGGTGGTGTGGAACAGGATGAATTTCTGAATGGTGTTCTGAAACTCCGTACGCTGCTCACGCCGGAAGAACTTCTGGACCGTCTTCACGAACTGGAGGCAGCCGCAAACAGAGAACGTATCATTCACTGGGGACCGCGTACTCTTGATCTGGATATTCTGTTCTATGATAATGAGATCATAGACACTCCGGATCTTCATATTCCACATATTGATATGGAAAATCGTGATTTTGTCCTGAAGCCAATGGATGAGATTGCTCCTTATTACAGACATCCTGTATTAAACAAGACCATTCATCAGCTTCTTAATGAACTCCTTGCAAAAGATAATCAGTAACTTTTCATTCAAAAAAACTTCTGAGTCCCGGGATCATACTCCCAGGCTCAGAAGTTTTTTTGCTTCTTCAAGACGTTCATAAAATTGCTCATAAAAATCTCTGTTTTCTTCATATGATTTTGTATAAAAACGGCTGAGCACATACATATTCAGATTTTTGATCAGATTCGCATCTTCCGTCTGGTAAAACACTTCCTGTACATCCAGAAGAAACTGATGCCAATCCCATACAAATTTTTCGTATTGTCTGAGGTCCGGTGTGTCGATCCATTTTTTTACCTTGATCTTGGAACGGTTTTTCTTTGCACATTCATGGATCTGAATGATATATTTAAATCCATCTTCCGTATAATATCTTCCCAGTGGAAACAACCGGCAGAATCCAGGACGAATCTCATGTATGGAGCATCTGCCTTCCTTATTCAGGAAAACACATTTTTCTTCTGTTCCACACATTGCCAGATGTGGCAGAACATTGCCATCAGAAATCCCAAGTTCAAGCACACTCCCAATCAGTTCTTCCGGTATTTTCCGGAGACCTCTGCTCAATCGACAGACATCATACGGATCCAGAAGGACAGAATCTCCCATCCCTGTACAGCAGTCATGACAGCCTTTGCATTCCTGACAATCTGCTTTGACCATATCATTCGCATCATATAATCTTCCATCTGAAATTTCTTCCAGTGTCACTTCTCTTCTCATAGATTTTCCTCTTTTTACTTATAGTATTTATGCCCTTGCTATTTCTTATGATACAGGACTATAATAGGGAATGTCAATCTGTTGCTGCCAATAATAACCAACAGCAACACAATAATATAATAAAAAACGGAGGAAACCTAAAAATGCGATCTCTCGCAATCTATCTGAAAAATTACAGGAAAGAAAGCATTCTTGCCCCTTTCTTCAAATTTCTGGAAGTTGTGTTTGATCTGCTTGTCCCGGTAGTCATTGCGCAGATCATTGATGTAGGTATCACTGGAAATGATCGCCCGTATATCATCGAGCGATTTTTTATTCTGGTACTCATGGCAGCTGCCGGACTCGCAGTCAGCATCACCGCCCAGTTTTTTGCAGCTAAGGCCAGTGTAGGATTTGCCACAGAACTGAGACAGGCCGTTTACGACCATGTGCAGAAGCTTTCTTACACAGAACTTGATACTCTTGGAACAGATACTCTGATCACCCGTCTTACAGATGATATCAATCAGGTACAGAACGGTGTAAATATGGGCCTGCGCCTTCTTCTTCGAAGTCCTTTTATTGTATTGGGTTCCATGGTCATGGCCTTTACGATCAACACACGTTGTGCATTGATCTTTGTTGTTGCTATTCCGGTGCTTTTCCTGGTTGTATTTGTGATCATGTACCTGAGTATTCCGCTTTTTGGCAAGGTACAGGCACGTCTGGACGCAGTTACAGGACTAACCCGTGAAAACCTGACCGGTGTACGTGTCATCCGCGCTTTTTGTCGCGAAGAAGAAGCCGTCCGTGAATTTGATGCCAGCAATACTCAGCTTACAAAGCTGAACGAATTTGTCGGAAAGCTGTCTGCTCTTCTAAATCCGGTAACTTATGTACTGATCAATATCGCAACAGTCATTCTGATCAATAATGCAGGACTCCAGGTCAATCTCGGAAATATGCAGCAGGGACAGGTCGTTGCTCTTTATAACTATATGGCTCAGATGATCGTTGAACTCATTAAACTTGCTTCTCTGATCATTACACTAAACAAATCTGCCGCATGTGCAAACCGTGTTGCCGATATTCTCAAAGTAAAATCTTCCATGAATCATCCGGTTTCTACTGCCTCCACTGCAGTTTGCGGCGAAAACGCAGTCGAATTCCATGATGTTACTTTTACTTATGCAGAATCAGGCGCACCCAGCCTTTCCAATATCAGCTTTTCTGTCAAAAGAGGCCAGACTGTTGGAATCATCGGAGGTACCGGAAGCGGTAAATCCACCCTGGTCAACCTGATTGCCCGTTTTTATGATGCGACTAGCGGAACTATACAGATAGACGGGCAAAATATCCAGAACTACAGCCAGCATGACCTTCGTGAAAAGATCGGTGTTGTTCCACAACGCGCTGTACTTTTTAAAGGATCCATCCGCGAAAACATGAAATGGGGACGTGAAAATGCGACAGATGAAGAAATCTGGGATGCACTCACGACCGCACAGGCTCGTGAAATTGTAGAAAACAAAGATGGACAGCTTGATTTCAAATTGGAACAGAATGGACGAAATCTTTCCGGCGGTCAGCGTCAGCGTCTTACTATCGCACGTGCCGTTGTAAAGAAACCGAAATTTCTGATTCTTGACGACAGTGCCAGTGCTCTGGATTTTGCAACAGATGCTGCACTTCGCAGATCTCTCCATCAGCTCAGTGGAAATGTTACCACCTTCCTGGTGTCCCAGCGTGCTGCAAGTATCCGTCAGGCAGATCTGATCCTTGTTCTGGATGACGGTGAGCTTGTTGGAAAAGGCATTCACGATGACCTTATCCGCACCTGCGATACGTACCGCGAAATCTATTTCTCCCAGTTCCCGGAAGAACGTGAAAAATACAATACATCAAATACAGCCGTATCCGTTAATGCTTCGGAGGTGACCTTATGAGCAAACAGAACAAACAGCAAACAAATACGACCAGCATGGAAACCCTCTGGAAAGTACTCCGCTTTATCGGAAAATACCGTTTTCTTCTGGTCCTGAGCATTATTCTGGCAGCTGTATCTGTCATCCTGCAGTTATATGTACCGGTACTTTTCGGTAATGCGATTGACCAGGTAGTTGCCAAACGTGAAGTTAATTTCCGTATGATGTGGTATTATCTCAGCCGGATTCTTGTGATGATCATCGTTTCCAGTGTTGCTACCTGGATCATGAATATCATTAACAACCGTATGACCTTCCGTACGGTACAGGATATCCGTGCAAAAGCGATCCGTCATATTCAGGAACTTCCGCTCTCCTATCTTGACAGCCACAGCACCGGTGATATCATAAGCCGCGTCATTGCTGATACCGATATTCTTTCGGATGGTCTTCTGCTTGGATTCACACAGCTTTTCTCAGGAATCGTTACGATCATCGGAACTCTGCTTTTCATGTTTTCTAAGAATATCTGGATCACTTTGATGGTCATTGTTCTGACTCCGCTCAGTTTCTTTGTTGCAAAATTTATTTCCTCACGTTCCTTCCATATGTTCCGGAAGCAGAGTGATGCACGTGGCCGTCAGACCGCACTTATCGAAGAAATGATTGGAAATCAGAAGATCGTACAGGCCTTCGGATACGAAGATAAATCATCTGGACGTTTTGCCCTGATCAATGAAGAATTAAAAGAATGCAGTCAGAAAGCGGTCTTTTACAGTAGCCTGACCAACCCGTCCACACGTTTTGTCAATAATGTCATTTATGCAGGTGTTGCCCTGGCCGGTGCTTTCATGATTCCTGGCGGCTCCCTAACTGTTGGTGGTCTGTCCGTACTTCTTGCTTATGCAAATCAGTACATGAAACCATTCAATGATATCAGTTCTGTCATCACAGAGCTTCAGAATGCACTTGCATGCGCGGCCAGAATCTTTGCTCTTCTGGAAGAAGAACCGGAAAGTGCTGATTCCAAGGACACCATCACTGATGTCAGAGGTGAAGTCAACATCGATAACGTTTGTTTCCGCTACGTTCCGGACAAAAAACTGATTGAAAATTTCAACCTGCATGCAGAACCAGGCAAGCGTATCGCAATCGTCGGACCAACTGGCTGTGGAAAAACAACCTTTATCAACCTGCTGATGCGATTCTATGATGTGACCAGCGGTACAATCTCGATTGATGGTCACCCGATCAATGAAATTTCCCGTCATTCTCTGCGTAGCAGCTTTGGCATGGTGCTTCAGGACACCTGGATCAAAAACGGCACTGTCCGCGAAAATCTCAACATCGGTAAGCCAGATGCAACCGATGAAGAAATTATCGAAGCGGCCAGACGTTCTCACAGCTGGGAATTTATCCGCCGTCTTCCAAATGGCCTGGACACACGCTTAAAAGAAGACAGTCTGAGCCAGGGTGAAAAACAGCTTCTTTGTATCACCCGTGTCATGCTCTGTCTGCCTCCAATGCTGATACTGGATGAAGCCACTTCCAGTATCGATACCCGAACTGAACTGATGGTTCAGGAAGCTTTTGACCGTCTTATGGAGGGACGTACAAGCTTTATCGTAGCGCATCGTCTTTCTACGATTCGAAATGCAGATGAGATTCTTGTCATGAAAGACGGAAGTATCGTCGAACAGGGATCGCATGATGAACTTATGGCAAAGGGCGGATTCTATCAAAATCTGTACAACAGTCAGTTTGTCAAAGTAGCTGAATAATATTCTCTCAAACATAAAAATCCGTCGAAACAGTTTTATGAATTTTCATACATTCTGTATCGACGGATTTTTTTATTTACAAGTATCTTCTTTTCTGAAAATCAGTTCTGCTTCTGTGCAGCCAGATATTCCTCAGTCAGTGCTACTGCATCACGAATACAATCCGGACAACTGCGAAGTACTTTTCCTGTTTCCATGCCTTTCAGTTCCCTGCAAAGATAAGAACCATTCTGTTCCTGGAACTTCTTTACATATTCTTTTACCTTTCTGTAGGTATCACCTTTTGTCAGTCTGCCTTTTTCCGGTTCTCCGACACTGTTTTCCAGTCCGATGATCATCATCATTCCTGAAAGTGCTCCACATACTTCCATCATTCCCATTCCAAGTCCGAAGCCTTCTGCGATCCGGAACATCTCTTCTTCCGCTACACCAAATTCCTGACAAAACGAACAGGCAACTGCCTGTGCACAGTTATATCCCTTATCATGAAATGCAATTGCCATATCTGCTTTTGTACTCATTTTCTTTCCTCCTGCATACTTTATACTTTCGTTTGTTTTTTATCATAACAGAAATATTACAATATATCTACATTTTTTATAACAACATACTGTTTATTATATTGAATAATATTTTTATAAATGGTATAATTATTTTTAATCATATAGTTAAAGGACATATTCTTATGGGCATAACAAATGTGCTGTACAATCGATCGGAATTTCTTGAAAAAGCTCAGGAATTCCTTGATGCATGCGAATCATCTGGCTGGTGTATCATTTCCATCGACATCGAACGTTTTAAATTATTTAATAACTGGTACGGACAGGAAGCAGGGGATATTCTGCTTCAGAATATCAGTCAGTACCTGCTTCGTGTACAGCAGATGAAAGGATATCTGGCTGGCTATTTCGGTGGAGATCATTTCTTTATGTGTATTCCTGATGACGAGCAACTGATCAATCTGATCTACAAAACAATTCGCAGTTATATTGGCATCCACAGTCAGAACGAGGGGTTTCTTCCAATCATCGGTATCTACCCCATTACAGAGAAGCATCCGGATACAGCGACCATGTGTAACAATGCACAGCTTGCTGCTTCCGAGATCAAGGGAAATTTTAATAAACGGATCTGTTATTTCACAAATGAGATCATTGATCAGCTGGAAAAAGAACAACAGATGCTCCACGACGTAAAAGTCGGTCTGGAAAACAAAGAATTTACTTTCTATCTGCAGCCCAAATGCAACAGTATCACTGGTGCAATCGTCAGTATGGAAGCTCTCTCCCGCTGGATCAGTCCTTCCCGTGGTTTTGTTTCTCCAAGAGAATTTATTCCATTTCTCGAGAATAACGGTATGATCACTGCACTGGATACTTATATCTGGGATGCAGTCTGCCAGACTCTGGCCTATTGGAAAAAAGATCATCTTTATGTTGTTCCTATCTCCATCAATGTCTCTGTAGCTGACATTGAAACGATCAATGTTCCTGAATTTCTTCAGGATCTTATCATAAAATATGGACTGACACCCGAAATGCTCCTTGTGGAGATTACTGAGACTGCATTTTCCGAAAATAATATCATTGTAAGAAAAACGATTGATCAGCTTCATCAGTATGGTTTCTGTATTCTTATGGATGATTTTGGAAGTGGTTACTCTTCTCTTAATATGCTCAAGGATGCCAATGTCGATATTTTGAAACTTGATATGAAATTTATTGAAATGAATCCAGAAAACCGCCAGAAAGGTATTCAGATCATTAATTCTGTTGTTAACATGGCACACAAACTGGAGCTTCCTATTATTGCAGAAGGTGTGGAAACTCCGGAGCAGATTGAGATGCTTCATTCCATGAACTGTGTTTATGCGCAGGGATACTTTTTCTTCAAACCAATGCCAGTCGCAGATGCCGAGGATCTTCTCAGTAATGTTCCTCATGAACACTATAATCATGCCCACAAAGCTGTTTCAGATGATACTACTGTGACAGAACCAAAATCATCCGTAGAACTTCTTCATGAAACAACGGTTACACATTCCATTTTTAAGATCCTTGCGGAAAATTTCCTGCTTCTTGCAAGACTGAATCTCAGCAATGCAGAATACGAAATCCTCAAAAGAGATTATCGGCTTCATGGCAAGGAACTTGAACTGGAGCATAATTTTGAATTATACAATCGTCGTATTCTCAACGAAAACCTGATTCATCCCGACGACGTAGAATTATACCGTTCAAGAATCACACTCTCTTCACTGCAGGACATTTTCTTTGGTGGCCATAAACAACTCACCTATCAGTTCCGCCGTTGTTTGGACAATGATTATATCTCTACGACTATGGAATTTCTCGCCGGCAACAAATGTGATGCACAGAATCCATGGATTGTTGTTATCATTCGCGAAAAAACAGTCTGAGACGACATTATCTGAAAACCTGTCCGATTTTTTGTGCATTTGTCTGTACAATTAGAATTGTATCTTGACAGTCCGCGGTAAAAAGTGCTATTTTAACCTTGAAATTTTAAAAATCATATGACGAGGTGCAAAGACATGCAGGAATTAAAACCTATTAAAGAAGGTAAAGTACGTGAGATCTATGATAACGGAGACAGTTTGATCATGGTAGCAACTGACCGTATCAGCTGTTTTGATGTTATCCTGAACAATGAAGTAACCAAAAAAGGAACTGTACTGACACAGATGTCCAAGTTCTGGTTTGATCTGACCGAGGACATTCTGCCTAACCACATGATTTCTGTTGATGTAAAAGACATGCCTGAATTTTTCCAGCAAGAGAAATATACCGGAAAATCTATGATGTGCCGCAAACTGAACATGCTTCCAATTGAATGTATCGTTCGTGGTTATATTACAGGCAGCGGATGGAAGAGCTATCAGGAAAATGGCACTGTCTGCGGAATCACTCTTCCTGAAGGCTTAAAAGAATCCGACAAGCTTCCTGAGCCTATTTACACCCCGTCAACCAAAGCCGAGATTGGTGATCATGATGAAAATATCTCTTTTGAGCAGAGTATTGACCATCTCGAAAAATATTTCCCTGGCAGAGGACGCGAACTTGCAGAAAAACTTCGCGATAATACGATTGCTCTTTACAAGAAATGCGCTGAATATGCATTAAGTAAAGGCATTATCATTGCAGATACCAAATTTGAATTCGGCCTGGATGAAGACGGTAATATGGTAATCGGTGATGAAATGCTGACACCTGACAGCTCCCGTTTCTGGCCGGCAGAAGGATATGAACCAGGCCATGGACAGCCTTCTTTCGACAAGCAGTTTGCACGTGACTGGCTGACTTCTCATCCTGGAAACGACTGGACACTACCACAGGAAATCGTAGACAAAACTATCGAAAAATATCTGCAGGCATACAAAATGCTTACAGGCAAAGATCTCGACTAATACAACTTAAAGGAGTGAATTTTACGAGTGGATGCAAGTGACACTTACCAGCTAATTATTCTGATCATATTACTGGCGTTATCCGCATTTTTTTCATCAAATGAAACTGCTCTTATGGCAGTCAACAAAATAAGGCTGCGCGCCCTTGCCGATGAAGGCAACAAACGTGCTGCAAAGGTTCTGGACATTGTTGAGAATCATACCCCCAAAATGCTCAGCGCTATTCTGATTGGAAATAACCTTGTTAATATCACCGCCTCCTCTCTTGCCACTTCACTGGCATACAGTTTTGGCGGATACATGGTGAGTATTGCCACAGCTGCCCTTACTGTAGCCATCCTTATATTTGGTGAAATCACACCTAAGAATTATGCTACATTGAATGCAGAAAAAATCACCCTGCGCTACATTCCTATTCTTAGTTTTTTTATGATGATCATGACTCCATTTATTTTTATTATCAATATGGTGTCACGTGTATTCATGAAATTGCTTCGTGTGGATCCGGATGCAGCTAATAAGGCTATGACAGAAGAAGAACTTCGCACGATCGTAGATGTCAGCCATGAAGATGGTGTTATCGAATCTGACGAAAAGAAAATGATCTACAATGTATTCGATCTGGGAGATGCAGATGCCAAAGATATTATGGTTCCAAGAGTCAATGTATCTTTTGCGGATGTTGATTCTACTTATGATGAACTGATTGATATTTTCCGTGAGGATCGTTTTACGCGTCTTCCTGTCTATGAAAATACACAAGACAATATCGTTGGTATCATCAACATGAAGGATCTTCTTTTGTATGATTCAACCAAGCCTTTTAATATCCGTGATTATCTCCGCAAGCCACATTTTACTTATGAATACAAGGATATTTCTGAACTTCTGGTCGAAATGCGTGAATCTACTTTCAACATCGCCATTGTTCTTGATGAATATGGTGAAATGACCGGACTTATCACCCTGGAGGACATTCTCGAAGAAATCGTTGGAGAAATTCATGATGAATACGATGAAAGCGAAAATGAACTGATCAAAAAGCTTTCCGACCGTGAATATATCGTAGAAGGATCCATGAGTCTTGATGACGTAAATGATCATCTCGGCACTCATCTTGATTCTGAAGATTACGATTCTCTGGGTGGTCTCATCATTGAACATCTGGATCGTCTTCCGGTCGCAGGTGACCAGGTTATTACAGATGATCATATCCGCCTGGTAGTTGAGAAGCTGGATAAAAACCGCATTGAAAGTGTACGTGTGATTCTTCCTGAAGCAACTGAGGAAACAGAATCCGGTGATTCTGAGTCTTCAAAAGAAGCATAAAAAAAGAAGTACTGTTTTGATTTCTTCAGAACAGTGCTTCCTTTTTTATTTTATCAGCATTTGTGTTTTATGCTTCTTTGCTTCATACAGTCGTTCATCTGCCCTGGACAATGCATCTTCCGTGGAAAATTTTTTATCCCTGCACATTACAAAAATACCTGCCGATACAGTCACATAATAAGCGTTTTCACGATCTCCATCCATGCTTCCTTCAGCCGCTCCAGTGAATATCCTGCATTGGCAGGACTCGTTGACGGAAGTTTCTGTGCTTTGATTCCATTCACCGGGTAAATGTATTTATCATACAGTTCAAAAGCTTTTCCACCATTTGTATAAATTGCCCGGATATCTGCCGTCGCAAGAATTTCCGACAGATCATTCGGAATCACCTCATGAATACTGGCATCTGAAGAGCCTTCAATCTCACAGCTCTGAATCACATCCCATACAGCAATATGATTCGCCAGAAGCATCTCCTTCTTCTCCTCAATTGTCTGAGGCACTTCATATCCCAGAATCCCGGCAAGTACTTTCCAAAAACGGTTTTGCTTATGACCATAAAAAAATTGCTGTTCTCTCGATTTTACAGATGGAAAACTCCCCAGTATTAGGATACGGGAATTCTTGTCATATATGGGTGCTATTGTGTGTTTTATCATAATAACCTCTTTCTCCGCTCACATTAGAACCATTTTACTGCCATTAGTAAAATGATCTATTCCTCTCGAAGTTCTGCATTCTTATTTTGCCTACATTATAAATATCTGTGTTCTTTTAGTCAATCCGATTATGTCATGTTATATTTTTTACTTCACTTCCTGGTTCCACTCCACACCATTCGTATCTGTCCATGTGTCTTTTCTGATCAGCAGCTGCGCTGGCTTCTGGAAGGTTTGAACCCGGAGCAGCCAAA